>DASWSY010000001.1:0-15176 GCA_036402415.1 Rhizobacter sp.
TCGCCGACGACCGCCAGCTCGGCCACGCCATGGGCCGCTACGCCGTCGAGCGGCTCAAGGGCCGGCGCATCGCCATCGTCGACGACCGCACCGCCTACGGCGAGGGCATCGCCGACGAATTTGCCGGCGGCGTTGAGGCGGCCGGCGGGCGCATCGCGGTGCGCGAACCGACGCACGACAGGGAAGCCGACTTCCGCCGCATCGTGGCGCGCCTGAAGACAATCCAGCCCGACCTCGTGTTCTACGGCGGCATGGACCATCAGGCCGGCGCCCTGCTGCGCGACATGGCGAGTGCCGGCGTGCAGGTGCCGCTGCTGGGGGGCGACGGCATCTGCACGCTCGACCTCGTGGCGTTCGCGGGGTCTGCGGTGCGGCAGGACTTCATCGTCTGCGGCGAATCGGGCCTGGCGCTCGGCCGCACGCCGCAGTCGCGCGCCTTCCAGGCCGCCTTCCGCAAACGCTTCGGCATCGACGCGCAGCTCTACGCGCCCTTCGTCTACGACGCCGTGATGGTGATGGCCGACGCCATGGCCCGTGCCGGCTCGGCCGAGCCGCAGCACTACTTGCCGCTGCTCGCCACCACACGCGCACACCCCGGCGTCACCGACACCATCGGCTTCTCGCCCGACGGCAATCTCGCGAGTGGGTGGGTGATGCTGTACACGTACCGCAACGGGCGGCGGGAGGTCCTGGAGGCGGTGAGGGCGGTGGGACCGTGAGATGAAGGGCGGCGGGGGTCTCGCTTCAGCCTGGACTGACATCTCCGCAGCGTTGTCGCAGTGACTTCCATCGGCCCGCAGCAGGCATCCCTGGAGGTAGCGCAAAGCTGTCACGCAGCACCGCCCGTCATCTATCAATCCCTTGCCGCATTGCGAGGGCGTCGCAGCATCGGCAACATGCGCGGTGCCTTGCCGACCTGAATCTCGCCAATGACCTCGAAACCGAATCGTTGGTAGAGGGGAACGTTGCGCGGGTTGGCGGTCTCCAGGTAGGCGAGTGCGCCTTGGCTGTCGCAGCGCGCCAGCGCCGTGCGCATGAGCTGAGAGCCGATGCCCGTGCCCTGCACCTTCGGGTCGGCGCCGATCATGGCCAGGTACCAGTGCGGCTCCTGTGGGTGCCACTGCCCCATCTTCTCGAAGGTAGACAGCAAGTCGCTGAGGTGCTCCGGCTTGGCAGTTTCGCGAAAGAGCTTGTCGACTGCATCGCCACCGGCGCTCACGCCGGGCGGCAACCAGAGTGCCGCACCTGAAAAGTCTGCCGCGAGGTAGGCCGTTCCGCACGCCAAGCTGGTGCCCGCAAACTCGCGCACGGCCGTGGGCATGGTCTGCAGGTAGTCGCGCAGTGCGGGCCACGCGAAACGCGCGGCTGGGTCGACCGCAAAGGCGGCCACGATGACCGCCACCGCATGCGGCATTTCTTCGGCAGCTGCGGTGCGGATGGCCGTCGATGGATGATTCATCGTTTACCCCTTTGCTCAGCCTGGGTCCGGGGCAAACGGCGCGCCACGGCGGGCGGCACCTGCAACGCACATCGCTCAGGCTCTCGACTGGCGGCGGCGAGTGAGCAAGCCTCCCGGCCGACCACGTCGGCGACCGCCTTTTCCTGGTACCAAGAATGGCTTGAAGACACTGCTAGGGTGTGGCGATGTTCCGTCCGACCTTTCCACACCGTCCCGGCCGACGCCACTGGCTCGCGCGCGCTGGCGCTGCGCTGCTGACGGGCGCCGAGCCCGCGCTGCAGACGGTGTCGGCGCAGCCCCAGCCAGGAGCGCGGCCAGCGGAGCCAAAGGCGCAGACTCCGCAGGCGAAACCGCTGTTGACGCGCGCGATCCCGTCCAGCGGCGAACTGCTGCCGCGCGTGGGCCTGGGCAGCTGGATCACCTTCAACGTTGGAAGAGATCCGGCTGCGCTCGAAGCGTGTGCCCAGGTCGTGGAGGCCTTCTTCGCGGCGGGCGGGCGCCTGATCGACTCGTCGCCGATGTACGGCTCCTCGCAACCCACCATCGGCCACGCGCTGGCCAGGCTCAAGCACCCCGCGGCGCTGTTCTCGGCCGAAAAGGTCTGGGTGGGCGACGCCGCGCGCGGGCCGGCGCAGATGGAGGCCTCGCGCGCCTTCTGGGGCGTGCCGCGGTTTGACCTGATGCAGGTGCACAACCTGCTTGCCTGGCAGCAGCACCTGCCGCGCCTGCTTGCCATGAAGGCCGCGGGGCAGCTGCGCTACGTGGGCATCAGCACCTCGGAAGGCCGCCGCCATGCCGAGCTGGAACAGATCATGCGCACGCAGCCGATCGACTTCGTGCAACTCACCTACAACCCGCTCGACCGCGCTGCCGAGCAGCGCCTGCTGCCGCTCGCGCAGGAGCGAGGCATCGGGGTGCTGGTGAACCGGCCGTTCCGCGAAGGTGCCTTGCTTGAAGCACTGCAGCGCCACCCGCTGCCTGGGTGGGCAGGCGAGCTCGGCTGCGACGGCTGGGCGCAGGTGGTGCTGAAGTTCATCGTCTCGCACCCGGCCGTGACCTGCGCCATACCGGCCACGCGCCAGGTTGCGCACGTGCAGCAGAACCTGGGCGCGGCACGTGGCGCCATGCCCGACGCGGGCCTGCGCGCGCGGATCGCCACCGACATGGCCGCGCTGTGACGGTCTTCCGGGCCTGTGAAGCGGCCCCGAGGGCAGAGGAGCGGGCATGAGCGAGTGGTGGACCTATCGCCCGTCTGACTTTCTGATGTTTGCGCCGCGCACCTACTGGCGGCTTTTCGAATTGCACAACACCGCCTGGTGGCCTGCGCCGCCATTGCTGGTGCTGGCCGGCGGCGTGATGCTGGCCCTGCTGCTTTGGCGGCACCGGGACGTGCCGGCGGCCTGGCTGCGCGGCGTGGCCGCCGCGCTGGCGCTGGGCTGGGCCTTCGGTGGCTGGGCCTTCGTCGCGCACCGCTACGCGTCCATCAACTGGTCCGCCGAGGGTCTGGCCGTGGCGTGTGCGGTGCCGGCCCTGGCGCTGGCCGCGCTGGCGCTGTCGAAGCGCCGGCTGCAGGCCGCAGCATCGGCACGCTACTGGGCCGGGGTGCTCCTGTTGGGCTGGGCGGTGGTCGGCCACCCGCTGCTGGCGCCGATCTTCGGTCGCCCGCTGCTGCAGGCCGAGGTGTGGTTGCTGGCGCCCGATCCCACGGCCGTGGCCACGCTGGGCTGGCTGCTCGCGGTGCAGCCCGGCGCACACCACGCGCGCTGGCTGGGCGCCCTGGCCTGGACGGCGACCGTGGCCTGGTGCACGGTGAGTGCGGCCACGCTTTGGACCATGGGTTCGCTGCAAGGCTGGGTGGTGGCTGGGCTGGCACTGGCCGCCCTGGGCACGCTGGTCGCCACCCGGCGCTCGCCTGGTGCGCCCGCGCCGCGGAGTGCCAGCCCTTGAGCGTGCAAGGTCGTGCTCGTGGTGGTGGTGCCGCCCCCGCGGACAGCGGCGCCATCCGCGCCAGTCTTCGGTGACGGCCGGTGCCGAACGAGGTGAGGCACCGCCCGGGCCTTTGACGGCGGTCAACGTGACCTCGTGCCGGGCCCACAGAATGACACGATCATGATGGGTGTCTCCTTCGGGCACGACAGGTTCTTCGTGCTGGACCGGGACCGCCAGGCGCTGCGGCTGCGCGCCCCTCGGCGCACGGAGACATCATGAGCCGTCGCAACCTACCGCTCGAACGGCTGAGCACCGTGCCCCGGGGCGCAGAGGGGCTGAGCGCCGCGCAGGTCGCGGCCCAGCGCGCGTTCGGTTTCAACGACATCGTTGCACAGGCTGCCAGCGGCTGGCTCGTCGTCGCGCGTGAAACGGCGCGCGACCCGATGCTGTGGTTCCTGGTGCTGACGGCAGGCCTGTTCGGCCTGCTCGGCCAGATCTCCGAGTCGCTCACGCTGCTCGTGGCCATGGTGCCGCTGCTGGGCATGGACGCCTACCTGCATCGCCGCACGTCCGCGTCCTCCGCCGGGCTGGCGAGCCGGCTGGCCAGTTCGGCGCGGGTGCTGCGTGATGGGCAGTGGCGCGACATCCCGTCGAGGGAGTTGGTGCCCGGCGACCTCGCCGAGGTGAGGCCGGGCGAATACTTCCCCGCCGACGGACTGCTGGTGTCGGGCACCGGTGTTCAGGTCGACGAATCGACCTTGACCGGCGAGTCCCTTCCCGTGGCCAAGCGCGCTTTCGATTCCGCGACGTCGATGCCGGCGAGCGCTTCCGACGAGTTCTGGGGTACGGCGGGCACCCGCCTGTTGACGGGGACGGCACGACTGCGCGTGCTGTTCATCGGCGGCGAGACCCGCTATGGCGAGATCGTCCGTTCGGCCACCGAAGGCGGCCACGTCGCCACCCCCTTGCAGAAAGCCATCGGCGAACTCGTGGCCGTGCTGCTGGCCGTGGCCGTCGCCGTGTGCATCTTCCTCGCCGCGGTGAGACTGTGGCAGGGCCACGGCTGGATCGACGCGCTGCTCAGCGCGGTGACGCTGGCGGTGGCCGCGCTGCCGGAGGAGTTCCCCGTCGTCTACACGTTCTTTCTCGGCGTCGGGGTCTTCCGGCTCGCGCGCAAGAAGGCGCTCGTGCGACGCGCGGTGGCGGTGGAGAACATCGGCCGCGTCAGTTGCATCGTGTCCGACAAGACCGGAACGATCACCGCCGGATCGTTGGCGCTGGCGCATCGGACGCCGGCCCATGGATTCGACGACGACTCGTTGTTGCAGGTGGCCGCGTGCGCTGCGCGCGCCGACAGCGGCGATCCGCTCGACGAGGCCTTGCACGGAACAGTGGGCGTGCTGCCGCCGGCGACCAGGCTGGCCGACTTCCCGTTCACCGAGGCCCGGCGCCGCGAAACGGTCGTCTTGCGCAGGGCCGACGGAAAGGCGACGGCCTTCACCAAGGGTGCGCCGGAGACCGTGCTGGGCATGTGTGAACTGTCCGAGCTCGAACGGTCCGCCTGGCTGGCACGGGTGGAGGAGTACGCAGGATCGGGGCACAAGGTGATCGGCTGCGCGCGGCGGGAGGTTCATGTCCAGGCGCCCCTCGATCACGAACCCGGCGATGGATTCGAATTCGCGGGCCTGCTGGCCTTCGAGGATCCGGTCCGCCCCGGCGTGCGCGAAGCCATCGGCGACTGCATGGCCGCCGGCATGCGCGTCATCATGGTCACGGGCGATCACCCGGCCACGGCGGTGGCGATCGCGCGCGAGATCGGGCTCGGCGGATCACAGCCCATGGCGATCGTCCTTGCGCCCGGCGACGATGCGGCGGCCGCGCTTCGCGCCAACGGTGACCTGCACGTGGTCGCGCGTGCGACACCGCCGCAGAAACTGGCCCTGGTGCAGGCGCTGCAAGCCGATGGAGAACTGGTCGCGGTCACGGGCGATGGCGTCAACGACGTGCCGGCGCTGCGCCTGGCGGACATCGGCGTGGCCATGGGAGAGCGCGGCACGCGCAGCGCCCGCGAGGTCGCCCCGGTGGTGCTGCTCGACGACAACTTCAGGACCATCGTGGACGCGGTCGTCGAAGGGCGTCAGCTCTTCCAGAACCTGCGGCTCGCATTCGCCTACCTGCTGCTCATCCATCTGCCGTTCGTGGTCGGTGCGGCCGCGATCCCGCTGATGGGCCTGCCCCTGCTGTTCCTGCCGATCCACATCGTGTGGCTTGAACTCATCATCCACCCGACGGCGATGCTGGCATTCCAGGACCTGCCGCTGGCAGGACCGCTCGCCGCGGTGCGCCGCCAACGACGGGCACGGTTCTTTTCGCCGGGCGCCTGGGTCGCGCTCGTCACGGTGGGCGGGCTCGTGAGCGTGGTCGTGGTCTGGAGCTACCTTCACGCACTTGGCGCCGACCGGAACGTGGAGCATGCGCGCGCGATGGCCATGGCCGTTCTTCTGGTGGCCAGCGCCGCGATCACGACGGGGCTGACGGCTCTGCGTCAGGCCACCGCGCGCTGGCTCGTGGTGGGGACGCTCGCATCCCTGGGCGTGCTCGTTCAAGTCCCCGCCATCAGCGGACTGCTGAATCTGCGGCCACTGCACGGCACCGATGCTGCGCTGGTCCTTGTGGCTTTCGCCTTCATCGTCATGCTCACCCTCGCACTGGCCTCGCGATTGAGGGCGCAACGGGATTGACGCGCGACGGCACGATCGAGGCGAACCCGGCTCACGGCGTCCGACGGGCATCTGAGCGGGCCCGACGCCATGGGGCCCCTCCAGCCCCTACCGCGGCACCCGCTGCGCCGGGTCGAAGAAGAACTGCTCCTGCGCGATCCGATCCCCCTCCCAGCGCTGGTAGGCCAGCTCCTCGATGCGCGTCACCGTGTCGTTGGGCCAGGTGAACTCGAAGATCCAGCGGATCACGACGTGGTCGCCGTGGACGAACACGGGGCGCACGCACGCCGAGTGCACGCGCTTCGCACGGGCCATCACCTTGCGTTCGTTGGCGACGTGGGCGTCTCGGCCGATGCGCGGGGCGTCCTGGTTCTCCTGCATCGAAGAGTTCTCGGTGTAGAACTCCTCGCAGGCTTCGACGTGCGCATTGGCCTCGACGAGCGAGATGAAGCGTTCCAGGGCGGCGGGAGTGGGCATGGGGTGCGAGCTCGCGGATGAGGCCGAGGCCCCGAAGCGCGCAAGGGTGCACGCACCGGCCGCCCTTGGCAACCGCGTTGGCATCAGGCGTCAGGGGGCCTCGCGGTTTCCGGCGCCACCGCCGTCGCCCGCATCCCCCTCGCGCAGCAGCAGCGTCACCAGCACCGCCGAGTCGGCACGGGCGCTGAGCGCGTGCCGCTGGTGCGCCGGCAGCACCACGAGCTGCCCCGGGCCGAGGCGCCGCGTGCCGCCGGGCATGCGCACCTCCACGTCGCCCTCCAGGCAGTGCACCGTGCACTCGTCGGCCACCTCGTGCTCCGGTTGGTCGCGGCGTGCGGGCAGCACCAGGTGCAGGAGCTGCAGCCGGTCGGTCTTCAAGAGGCTGGTGCTCACCGAATCGCGCAGCGCCGGGCCGAGCGGGCCGACGCGGATCACGTCGAGGAGTTGGGCGTGGGGCAGGGCCATGAGGTTCTCCGGGTGAAGGGCTCGCCCGCACGCTACACCACCCCCGCCCGGCCAGGCATCGGGGGTCGACGCGAGCGCCGGTAGGCGCGGGCCTACGCGCCGCACGGGCAGGCGGCGGGTCGCTACAGTGCGCACCATCGTTCCGGCCTGCCTCGGCCATCCTCATCCTGCTGCCCCGATGACCCCTTCCAGCGCCCTCACCGAACACGGGCCCATCCACCAGTTGTCGCTCTCGGGCGGCGGTTTCCGCGCGGCCTTCTACCACCTGGGCGCCCTGCACGCGCTGGCCACGCAGGGCCGCCTGCGCGAGCTGAAGATGCTCGTCACGATCTCGGGCGGCTCCATCGCCGCGGGCTTCTTCCTGCAGGAGTGGCTGGCGCTGGCCCGGCGCGGCGCGGTCTCCGACGCGGCGCTCGCGCAATGCGCGCTGCGCGCGCAGCAGGCGCTCTTCCGCAAGAGCCGGCACAACCCGCGCCTGCGCGTGATGGCCTCGGTGCGTGCGCTGAGCAGCGGCCTCGTGCGTAACGAGTTCGGCTTCTCGCAGGCCATGGCGCGCATCAACCGGCACTGGCTGCGCGGCCTGCACAAGGTCGCTTCCACGGGCCTGTGGCCCACCGAGCTGCCCGAGTGGCGCATCGCCTGCTCCGACTACGCGCAGGGCAACCGCTGCGTGGTGGTGCTGGGCGACAAGGGCCTGCCGCGCGCGCCCGATGCGAGCTACCTCACCATGCACGACCTGCCGATCGCGCGCGCGATCGCGGCGTCGAGCGCGGTGCCCGGGGTCTTCGAGCCCATCCGCTGCGGCGAGCGGCACCTGGGCGACGGCGGCGTGCTCGACAACCACGGCCTGCGCGAGTTCGAGCCCGAGCTCGGCCACGCCACCTGCATCGACGCCTCGGCCCCGGCGCTGCCGCTGCGGCCCATCGACGGCTGGGCCACGCCGATGCGCGCGATGGATCTGATGATGGAGCAGACCCGCGGCGACGTGCTGCGCGCGCGCAACTGCACGCTGATCTCGCTGCGCGACCCGGTGCCGCAGCCGAGCGGGCTCGACTGGTGGCCGCACCTGCGCGCGCTGCGCACCGACCTCGACGACTTCGCGGCCACCGAGGCCCACCTGCTGTTCCTGGCCGGCCACCAGAGCGCCAGCGGCCAGGCCGACATCCCCGAAGGCTGCCCCGAAGACATGACGGTGTTGTGGAGCACCATGAGCCGCGCCGAGCCGCCCGACCTGACGGCCGACCAGACCCAGCAGCTCGCCGACGCGCGCGATGCCTGCATGGACGACCTCGAGCGCGGCCGCCACGTGCTCTTCGCCGGCATGCAGAAACGCTCGGCCGCGTCGGTGATGGTGACGGTCGGCTCGCTCGTGATGCTCACGCTCACGGTGGTGGTGCTGCTCGTGATCGCGCGGCTGGCCTGGAGCTTCGCGCTGGGGCACATCCCGCTGTCGGTGCGCGCGATGTCGAGCAACGCCCTGCTGGTGCTCGGCTGGGCCGCCGGGGCGGCGTGGCTGTGGCAGTACTACTCGCCGCGGGCCGGCGCGCTCTTCTACAACATGCGCCAGTGGCTGGGCGTGCTGGCCGGGCCCATCGTGCTGCCGGCCATCGTGACGATGTCGATCGCCCTGCGCCTGAAGGTGCTGGCGTTCTCGAACCGCGACCTCACCGCCTGGGCGCGCTCGACCCTGCTGCACTACGAACGGCGGCGCCAGCTCGCGGCCATCCAGCGCAAGGCGCAGCGGGCGGAGAAGGTCGAGGCGGCAGCCCAGGCTGCCCAGGCCGCGCCGTCCGTGATTCTGCCAGCGGCCCTCGACGTCTCGGGCAAGCCCTCGGAGTAGACGCGCGCCGCTAGGCCACGCGGCGGCCCTGCACCCAGGTCTCGCGCACCAGCGGGTGCTCGCCGAGCACACGCACGCGCAGCAGGTCGGCGCGCAGGCCGGGCGCGATCTCGCCGCGGTCCTGCAGGCCGACGGCCCGGGCGGCGTTGCGCGTGACGACCTTCACCGCGGCCGGCAGGCTGAAGCCGGCGTCGCCCACGAGCCGCCACGCCGCGCGCAGCAGGCTCGACGGCACGTAGTCGGACGACAGCGCGTCCAGCACGCCTTCGCGCGCCAGCGTCACGGCGGCCACGTTGCCCGAGTGCGAGCCGCCGCGGATGACGTTGGGCGCACCCATCACGGTGCTGAGGCCGAGCGCCCTGGCGCGCTGCGCGGCGGCGAGCGTGGTGGGGAACTCGCTCATGCTCGCGCCCAGGGCGTGCGCTTCGTCCACGTGCTCGACCGTGGTGTCGTCGTGCGTGGCCAGCGCCACGCCGTGGGTGTGCGCAAAGTCGGTGAACCAGGCGCGGTTGGGCTTCGCATATTGCAGCTGGCGCTCTGGCGCGATGCGCACCTCGTCTTCGAACTGCGCGTGGCTCCAGCCCTTCTTGCCGGTGTAGTACACGCGGGCGTGCTCGATGTTGGTCCACTGGCGCTGGCCCGGGGTGTGGTCCATCAGCGAGATCAGGCGCAGACGCGGGTGGCGTGCAAAGGGCTCGAAGAGCGCGCGCGCGTTGTGCGCGGGCAGCTCGCAGCGCACGTGCACCAGGTGGTCGGCGCGCAGCAGGCCGGCGTCTTCCAGGCGGTCGAGCACGTGCAGCAGCTCGCTCTGGTCCTGCGAGCGGAAGCCTTCGTCGTAGGGGTCGCCCACGCCGATGGCGTCGAGCACGGTGGTGATGCCGGCGGCGGCCACCTCGGCATCGTGCGCCTGCACCGCGCCGAGCATCGGGAAATGCACCTTCGGCCGCGGCGTGACGTGGCGCTCGAGGTTGTCGGTGTGCACCTCCACCAGGCCGGGCAGCAGGAAGTCGCCGTCGAGGTCGTGCGCGCCGGCCACGGCGGTGGGGCCGGGGGTGAGGTCGGTGATGCGGCCGTCTTGCACGCGCACGCTGCCGTGCACCACCTCGCCGGCGAGCACGATGAGGGCATTGCTGAGGATGAGGTCGTGGCTCATGGATCTCTTTCGGTGGACGTGCTCAGTGGACCGGGACGCAGCGGCTCGCCACGGCGTCGCGCACTTCCTCGTCGTGGAAGATGCCGACGACCGCGCTGCCGGCGACACGCGCTTCGCGGATCAGCTCGATCACCACACGCCGGTTGGCCGCGTCGAGCGAGGCGGTGGGCTCGTCGAGCAGCAGCAGGCGCGCCGGCTCGATGAAGCCGCGCGCGATGTTCACGCGCTGCTGCTCGCCGCCGGAGAAGGTGGCGGGCGGCAGTTCCCACAGGCTCTCGGGCAGGTTCAGCCGGGCGAAGAGCCGCCGCACCTCGTCGCGGGCCCGCTCCTGAGCTTCGTCGGCATCGAGCTCCGGGCGGGCCTGCAGCCAGCGCTCGGCCACCACGTCGAGCGCCGGCACGCGCGGCACGGCGCGCAGGAACTGGCTCACGTAGGCGATGTCTCGGCGGCGCAGCGCGAGCATCTGCTGCGGCGTGGCGTGCGCGATGTCGATGCGGCCGGCGCTCGCCTCGAACCAGATGCGGCCGCTGTCGGCACCGTAGCTGCCATACAGGCATTTCATCAGCGTGCTCTTGCCCTGGCCCGAGGCGCCGAGCAGGGCCACGCATTCGCCGGCCTGCACCTCGAGCGAGACGCCCCGGAGCACCGGCAACTCCAGGCCGCCGCGCAGGTGCAGGGTGAAGTGCTTGGAGAGCGATTCGATCTGCAGCATCGTCATGGGGCCACCACCGAAGACACGAGGAGCTGGGTGTAGGCGTGCTGGGGATCGTCGAGCACGCGGTCGGTGAGGCCCTGCTCGACGATGCGGCCCTCGCGCATCACGAGCGTGCGGTGGGCGAGCAGGCGCGCCACGCCGAGGTCGTGCGTGACGATGATGGCCGAGAGGTGCAGGCGTGCCACCAGCAGGCGGATGAGGTCGAGCAGGCGCGCCTGCACCGAGACGTCGAGGCCCGAGGTGGGCTCGTCCATCAGCACCAGGCGCGGGCGGGTGACGAGGTTGCGCGCGATCTGCAGGCGCTGGCGCATGCCGCCCGAGAAGGCGCGGGGCGAGTCGTCGAGGCGCTCGGGCTGCAGCTCGACGCGCCGCATCCACTCGCTTGCCGTCTCGCGCAGCCGGCCGTAGTGGCGCTCGCCCTGCCCCATCAGGCGTTCGCCGATGTTGGCGCCGGCGCTCACGTTCATGCGCAGGCCGAGGCTCGCGTCCTGCTGCACGTGGCCCCATTCGGTGCGCTCGAGCCGGCGGCGGTCGCGCTCGGTGAGGCGGTGCACGTCGAGCCGCTCGCCGCTGCCGGCGGTGTAGAGCACCTGGCCGCTCGCGGGCTGCAGGCGGCCGGCGATGCAGTTGAGCAGCGTGCTCTTGCCCGAGCCGGACTCGCCGACGAGCGCGATCACCTCGCCGGGGTGCAACTCGAGGCTCGCGTCTTCGACGGCGAAGCGGCGGGCGAGGGGGAACTGGTGGTGCAGGCCTTGCACCTCGAGGATGGGTTCTGTCATGGCGCGACCACGAAGCTGAATCCGTGCCGCTCGAAGCCGAGCCGCTCGTAGAAGGCATGCGCCTGCACGCGCTTCTGGTTGGACGAGAGCGCGAGCTTGTAGCAGCCGGCCTCGCGCGCCAGCTCGCGGGCGTGGTCCATCATGCGCCGGCCGATGCCCTGGCCCTGCGCCTCGGGATGCACGGCCACGTCCTCCACGATCGCCTCGGGCGCGCCGTTGTGCGCGAGCAGCGGCAGGAGGAAGAGCGTGTAGGTGCCGACCGGTAGCCCGGCGAGCGTGAAGATGAAGACCCGCACCCCGGGCGCGGCGGTGTGCATGCGGTCCCAGTGCATGCGCATCGCGGTCTCGTCGTGCGCGCCGCGGGTGTCGAGGCCGGCGGCGGTGTAGAGGTCGACCAGGGTGCGCAGGTCGGTGCGGCGCGCTTCGCGCACCTCGAGTTCAGCGGGCATCGGTCGCGCTCCTGGTCTCCTGCTGCTCGCGGCACCTGTCGGTGTCGGAGCAGGTCCACAGGCGCTCGCCGCCCTCGCGCAGCACCTCGTCGAGGTAGCTCGTGGTGCAGCCGCACAGCGCGCAGGCATGGCCGGTGGTTTCGACGTGGAAGGGATGGTCTTCGAAGTCGAGGCTCTTCACCTCGGTGTAGGGCGGCACGGCGTAGATGCGCTTCTCGCGACCCGCCCCGAAGAGCTGCAGCGCGGGCATGCGGTGCATCTTCGGGTTGTCGAAGCTCGGGATGGGCGAGGGCGACATCACGTAGCGCCGGTTCACCAGCACCGGATAGTCGTAGGTGGTCTCCACACGCCCCCAGTGCGCGAGGTCTTCGTAGAGCTTCACGTTGACGAGGCCGTACTCCTCGCAGGCGTGCAGCTTGAGCGTCTCGCTGCGGCGCGCTTCGAGCTTGTAGAGCGGCTCGGGTTGCGGCACCTGGTAGACCAGCACCTGCTGCTCCGTGAGCGGCGCTTCGGGGATGCGGTGACGCGTCTGGATGACGGTGGCCTGGCGTGTGCGCTCGGTCGTCTGCACGCCGGCCGTGCGCGCGAAGAACTGGCGGATGTTGACGGCGTTGGTGGTGTCGTCGCTGCCCTGGTCGATGACCTTGAGCACGTCGTGCCGGCCGAGGATGGCGGCGGTGACCTGGATGCCGCCGGTGCCCCAGCCGTAGGCGAGCGGCATCTCGCGCGAGCCGAAGGGGACCTGGTGGCCGGGAATGGCCACGGCCTTGAGGATGGCGCGGCGGATCATGCGTTTGCTGCGCTTATCGAGATACGCAAAGTTGTACCCCTGCATCATTGGTTGAACTCCTGGCGCAGCTTGCGAATGAGCTGAAGCTCCGACTCGAAGGTCACGTAGTGCGGCAGCTTCAGGTGCTGCACGAAGCCCGAGGCCTCGATGCTGTCGCCCTGCGGCAGCACGAACTCCTGCTGCTGCGTGGGTGCGGTGATGTCCTCGCCGAACTCATCGGCCCGCAGCGCGCGGTCGACGAGTGACATCGCCATCGCCTTGCGCTCGCCGTGGCCGTAGACGATGCCGTAGCCGCAGGTGAACTGTGGCGGCACGGTCGCGCTGCCCTCGAACTGGTTGATCATCTGGCACTCGGTGAGCTCGATCTCGCCGACGACGATGGGAAAGCCCAGCTCGTCGGGCACGATCTCCACCGGCACACGCCCGTAGCGCACGTCGCCGGCGAACGGGTGGCTGTGCGCATAACCGCGCTGCGTGGCGTAGCCCATGCCCAGCACCCAGCCCTCGTCGGCACGGGCCAGCATCTGCAGGCGGGCGCTGCGCGGCAGCGGGTAGACGGGCGGCTCGCGGGTGATGTCGGGCGGCACCGGGTCGCCTTCGCTCGGGGCCGCCGCTTCGACCAGGCCCTCGGCGGTGAGGGCGTCGAGCGCGTGGGGGACGTCCGTCGTCGTGCCCGACGCCGTTCCGTGGGCAGGCCCCTCGACGTCCACCAGCTCGGCCCGAACGGAGGCGAGCGAGAAGTCGAGCAGCCGCTGCGTGTAGTCGTAGGTCGGCCCGAGCAGTTGCCCGCCCGGCAGGTCCTTGAAGATGGCCGACACCCGCCGGCGCACCTCCATGCGCGCGGTGTCGACCGGCTCGGTGGCCGCGAGCAGCGGCAGCGTGCTGCGATAGGCCCGCAGCAGGAAGATCGCTTCGACCGCATCGCCGCGCGCCTGCTTGAGCGCGAGCGCGGCGAGCTCGGGGTCGAAGAGCGAGGCCTCGGCCATCACCCGGTCGACCAGCAGCCCGAGCTGCTCGCGGATCTGCGCGACCTCGAGCTCGCGCACCCCGGGGTCGCCACGTCGGGCGGCGGCGAGCAGGGCGCGCGAGGCTTCGATGGCGGCTTCACCGCCCTTGACGGCGATGTACATCAGGCCTTCTCCCTTTCGATGAGCGTGGACCGCGGGATCGCGAGGAGCTGCGAGCCGCAGACCAGGAGCAGGTCGACGCCGCGCGGGAAATGCGCCTGCTGGGCGATGCGCTGCTGCCAGAACGTGGGCGACAGGCCGCACAGGCCGATGCGCTGCGTGTGCTCGATGCCGGGGCCGCTCAGCACCAGTGACTGGCCGGCCAGCGATGGGGTGTCGACGATCAGCGTGGCGCCGTGTTGCGGCGCCTCGTCGGTGCCGAGGCACAGTCCGTCGAGGCTTGCCTCGGCGGCGCGCACGGCCACGAATTCGGCCGCCTCGCGCGCCGCCGCCTGCACCCCGGTGTGGAAGCGCGCGTACATCCACGCCGCGTCGCTCCCGAGCGGGCCGTCGAGGTGCAGCGAGGTTTCGGCGTCGAGCAGCGTCAGCAGCAGCGCGGCGAGCCCGCGCGACAGCGGGGCAGGCGCCTGCAGGCCGTCGCTCGCATCGAGCGTCTGCAGGCGGCCCGGGCGCGACAGGGCGTCGAGCACCGCGCGGAAGACTGCCTGCGCGTCGTGCGTCGCGTCGGCAAAGCCGCGCGGCATGCGGGCGAGGAGTTCGGCACGGGCGTTCATGGCGCTGTCGCCTCGGGTTGGAGGGTGTAGAACGAGACGCGGCTCGCGGCATGGCGTGCGCGCTCGGCGGCCAGCACCTGCTCGCGCGCCGCCTTCAGCGGCCCGACCACCTCGCGCTGCAGGCGGTCGTGCAGGCTGGGCTGCTGCAGCAGCGCATCGAGCTGGGCGATCCAGCGGGCACGTTCGTCGTCACGCCCGAGCACCTGGCCCACGCCGGCGGTGGTGTGGCCGGCCACGCTCACGCGGGCGATGCAGCGCGTGAGCGTGGCTTCGCCGAGGTTGAAACGGTCGCCGCGGTTGGCGATGCGCCCGCGCACGAGCGAGAGACCCGTCTCGGGCTCGCGCAGCCACTCGAAGTGGTGCGCGGCCACCGCCTCGGGCGCGCGGGCGGCGAGCGCCGCACGTGGCGCGAGCGCCAGCACGGCAAGCCAGGCCTGGGGCGGTGCAGCGGGATCGGGGACGCGGGGGTCTGGGGTCATGTCAATGTCATCTAGATGACTTTAGAATGCCCCGACTGTAGACCCGAAGCCGTGACAGATTCTTGACATGACCCTGAACGCGTCGTCCCCACACGCCGAGAGCACCGACACCGCCCTTCCCGTGCGCCGCTGGGAGGCGATCGCCGCCGAGCTGCGGCAGGACATCGTGCAGGGCCGCCT
>DASWSY010000002.1:0-12151 GCA_036402415.1 Rhizobacter sp.
GCGCGCCGGGCAGCGGCTGGCGCACCTGATGCAGGAGGAGGCCTCGCCGAACGCGAATTGATCGTCGCGGCGGGCCTAGCGCCGGGCCGCTTCCAAACCGGCCTACGTTCCCCTCGGGAATCGGCAGGCGTACTCGCCGGCCGAGGGGCCGTCATGTCGTCAGTCGTCCAGGCCCAGTTCCTGGATCTTGCGCGTGATGGTGTTGCGGCCGATGCCGAGCTTCTGCGCGGCCTCGATGCGGCGGCCGCGGGTGATCTCGAGCGCGGTGTGGATGAGCTGTGCCTCGAACTTGCGGGTGAGCGTGTCCCAGACCTCGGGCACGCCCGACTGAAGCATGCTGCGCGACTCCCGCTCCAGGTCCGTGAGCCAGTTGACGCTGGCCAGCGGGGCCTCGACCGCGGGGAGCGGAGCCGCGGCCGTCCACACCGGCGCGACCGAGGGCATCGGCGCGGCCGCCGGTGGTTCGGCCCCGTCGCCGCTCGGCCCCGGCACGCTGGCCGCAGGCAGCGCTCGCGGCGCCATCGGGTCGCCGCCCCCCAGCAGCTCGGGCGGCAGGTCCTTGGGCTCGATCACCTGCGCCGGGGCCATCACGGTGAGCCAGTGGCAGATGTTTTCGAGCTGGCGCACGTTGCCGGGGAAGTCGAACTGCATCAGCCGGTTGAGCGCCGCATCGGTGATGCGCTTGGCCTCGATGCCGAGTTCCTTGGCGCTCTTCTGCAGGAAGAAGCGCGCCAGGGCCGGCACGTCTTCGCGCCGCTCGCGCAGCGCGGGCAGGCGCAGGCGGATGACGTTCAGGCGGTGGAAGAGGTCTTCGCGGAAGGCGCCGAGCTTCACGCGCTCTTCCAGGTTCTGGTGGGTGGCGGCGATCACGCGCACATTGGCCTTGAGGGGGTTATGGCCGCCCACGCGGTAGAACTGGCCGTCGCTCAGCACACGCAGCAAACGCGTCTGCAGGTCGAAGGGCATGTCGCCGATCTCGTCGAGGAAGAGCGTGCCGCCGTCGGCCTGCTCGAAGCGGCCGCGCCGCGTGGTCTGCGCGCCGGTGAAGGCGCCGCGCTCGTGGCCGAAGAGTTCGCTTTCGAGAAGGTCTTTCGGGATGGCCGCGGTGTTGATCGCGACGAAGGGGCCGCTCGCGCGCGGGCTGTGTTTGTGCAGCGCATGCGCCACGAGTTCCTTGCCGGAGCCCGACTCGCCGGTGATCAGCACGGTCACCACGCTCTGGCTGAGCCGCCCGATGGCGCGGAAGACGTCCTGCATCGCCGGCGCCTGGCCCAGCATCTCGGGCATGGCGGCCATGCGCTCGTCGCGCACTTCCTCGCGCATGCTCTCGTCGACCGCGCGGCGGATCAGTTCAACCGCCTTCGGCACGTCGAAGGGCTTGGGCAGGTATTCGAAGGCACCGCCCTGGAAGGCGCTCACCGCGCTGTCGAGGTCGGAGTAGGCCGTCATGATGATGACGGGCAGGCCAGGGGCGCGCTCCTTGACCTTGGTCAGCAACTCGATGCCCGAGCCTCCCGGCATGCGGATGTCGGACACCAGCACCTGGGGCTGGTCTTCTTCGAGCGCGGCGAGCACGTCGCGCGGGTTGGTGAAGCTGCGCACCGCGAGTTCTTCGCGCGCCAACGCCTTCTCCAGCACGAATCGGATGGATTGGTCGTCGTCAACGATCCAGATGGGTTTCATGCCCTGCCTGTTCCAGTGGCCGCTGACGAAGGCTCGATGACTACGGCAGCGGTATCACGATCTTGAAAATGGTCTGGCCCGGTTCGCTCGCGCATTCGATCACGCCTTGATGCTGCTGCACGAAGGTTTGTGCGAGTGTGAGCCCCAGACCCGACCCGCCATCGCGCCCCGACACCAGAGGGTAGAAGATGCGATCGCGGATCGACTCGGGAACTCCCGGGCCGTTGTCTTCGATATGCAAGTCCAGTGCCAGTCGATAGCGCTGCTTCCCAAGCGTCACCTGGCGGGCGATGCGGGTGCGCAGGGTGATGGCGGCGTCGCCCTGGGCAATGCGCTCGGTCAGCGCCTGGGCGGCGTTGTGGGCGATGTTGAGCACGGCTTGGATGAGCTGCTCGCGGTCGCCGCGGAATTCGGGGATGGAGGTGTCGTAGTCGCGCCGGACCGTGAGCCCGCGCGGAAACTCGGCCAGGATCAGCGCCCTCACCCGTTCGCACACCTCGTGGATGTTGACGTCGCTCACCACGTGGGGCTTGCGATGCGGAGCCAGCAGCCGGTCGACCAGGGCCTGCAGGCGATCCGCCTCCTGGATGATGACCTGGGTGTATTCGGTAAGCGCGCGCGACTCGACTTCCATCTCGAGCAGTTGCGCTGCCCCGCGGATGCCGCCGAGCGGGTTCTTGATCTCGTGGGCGAGGTTACGGATCAGCTCCTTGTTGGCCGCGGCCTGGCCGAGGGCCCGCTCCTCGCGGTCCTGGCGGGTCTGCTGCTCGATCTCGACCAGCTCCACCAGCACCTGGTCGCTGCGGTCCATCTGGTTGACGATCACATGGACCGGCAGGGGCTCGATGTGCACGCCCGCCGGCCTGCGCAGCAGGGCCTCGAAGCGGCTCGTGGCGAAGTCGTTGCGGGCGACGGCGGTGACGGTGTCGCGCACGATCTGCGCGTCGACGAACCATTCGAAGAGCGAGCCCCGCAGCACGCTGCGGCGCGACAGGCCCAGCACGTGCTCGAAGGCGGCGTTGGCGAAGAGGCAGTGGCCCTCGCGGTGGACCACCGCCACCATGGTGGCCAGGTGGTCGAAGGCCTCGTAGGCCTTGGTCTGCGCCGGCGTGAGCGCGGGCTGCTTCGCGGACGCGGAAGCGGGGCTCACTGCTGCTTGGACGAGGCTTCGGCGGGGGCCGGCTGCTTGGCCAGCTCGCGTCGCAGGGCAGCCACGTCGCTTTCCTTGCGCGCGATGTTGGCCTTCATTTCAGCGACGCGGTCGAGGTACTTCTGGTAGTTGCGCTCGTCGCCGCGGCGCTCGGGTTCGCCGTTGTTGAACTCCTTTCGCAGGCTGGCGAGCTGCTCTTCTTCGCGGCGAAGCTCGGATTCGAGGATGCGACGGGCGTCGGAATCGCGGTCGCGCTGCTCGGCCGAATCGACCCTCTCGCGGCTGGCCGGCGCCGGGGGCACCGGCGTGCCGCTGCTGCCCCGCGGCTTGGGCGACTGGATGACGGTGATGGGCGCGCCTTCGAGCGTTCGGCAGCCCTTGTCACGCGCTTCCTTGGCCGAGAGCTCGGAGGTATAGAGCACCGGGTTGCCGGGGCAGCGGTAGACCGTCCGGTCCTGCGACCAGGCCGGCGAAGCGGCGATCGCCGCGAGCAGCGAGAGAGAAAGCTGGATTCGTGTCGAAGTCATGTTTCACCTCTGCCCTGTAACGCCAGCGCAGGTGCCGGCGGCGACAGGACAAGCGTCGTGATTGTGTCCGAATGCCGTTCCGGTGCACCAAAAAGAAAAGGGACGGCAAATGCCGTCCCTTCGAGCCATCGGAACCGTGAGAGGTTCAGAGGCTGTAGTACATGTCGAACTCGACCGGGTGCGTGGCCATGCGGAAGCGGGTCACTTCCTGCATCTTGAGCTCGATGTACGCGTCGATGTACGCATCGGTGAACACGCCGCCCTTGGTCAGGAAGGCGCGGTCCTTGTCGAGGTACTCCAGGGCCTGGTCCAGGCTGTGGCAGACGGTCGGCACCTTCGCGTCTTCTTCCGGCGGGAGGTGGTACAGGTCCTTGGTGGCGGCTTCGCCCGGGTGGATCTTGTTTTCCACGCCGTCCAGGCCGGCCATCAGCAGCGCCGAGAAGCCGAGGTACGGGTTGCACAGGGGATCCGGGAAGCGCGCTTCGATGCGGCGGCCCTTCGGGTTGCCGACGTAAGGAATGCGGATCGAGGCCGAGCGGTTCTTGGCCGAGTAGGCCAGTTTCACCGGGGCTTCGAAGCCGGGCACCAGGCGCTTGTACGAGTTGGTGCCGGGGTTGGTGATGGCGTTCAGCGCGCGGGCGTGCTTGATGATGCCGCCGATGTAGAACAGGGCGAACTCGCTCAGGCCGGCGTAGCCGTCACCTGCGAACAGGTTCTTGCCGTCCTTCCAGACCGACTGGTGCACGTGCATGCCGGAGCCGTTGTCGCCGACGATGGGCTTGGGCATGAAGGTCGCGGTCTTGCCATAGGCGTGGGCGACGTTCTGGATCACGTACTTCTGGAGCTGCAGCCAGTCGGCGCGCTGGACGAGCGAGCTGAACTTGGTGCCGATTTCCATCTGGCCGGCGTTGGCCACTTCGTGGTGGTGGACTTCGACGGGGATGCCCAGCGATTCGAGGATCAGGCACATCTCGGAGCGCAGGTCCTGGCCGCTGTCGACCGGGGGCGTGGGGAAGTAGCCGCCCTTGACGGTGGGACGGTAGCCGGAGTTGCCGTGCTCGTATTCCTTGCCCGTGTTCCAGGCGGCTTCCTCGGACTCGATCTTCGAGAAGCAACCGGACATGTCGATGTTCCAGCGCACGCTGTCGAAGATGAAGAACTCGGGTTCCGGACCGAAGAAAGCGGTGTCGCCGATGCCCGAGGACTTGAGGTAGGCCTCGGCGCGCTTGGCCAGCGAACGCGGATCGCGCTCATAGGGCTTGCCGTCGGTCGGCTCGATGACGTCGCAGGTGAGGATGAGGGTCGACTCTTCGAAGAAGGGGTCGATGTTGGCCGTGTTCGCGTCCGGCATCAGCAGCATGTCGGAGGCTTCGATGCCCTTCCAGCCGGCGATCGACGAGCCGTCGAAGGCGTGGCCCGACGTGAACTTGTCTTCATCAAAGTGAGACACGGGCACGGAAACGTGCTGCTCTTTGCCGCGGGTGTCGGTGAAACGGAAGTCGACGAACTTGACTTCGTTTTCCTTCACCATCTTCATCACGTCGGCGACGGTCTTGGCCATCAGGGGACTCCTAGCGAGATGCTGTGTGGGGTTGGAATTGGGTACGTAGATGGACAGTTCGGGCGCGACCGGCCCCGAAAAGCGCACAGGAATGTAGCAGAAAGCATGCCCGATACCCCTCGCCTGGAGGTGGCTTCAGGGGACCGGTTGCGGGGCGGTTGGGCACCGTAAGCGGCACTTGGTGCGTCGGCAGGCCTTTGGCGCGTCGCCGTCCGAATTGGTGCACGCTCACACACCAGTATGGTGCCTCAAGAATCCAGCCTATGCACCACTTCGGTGCTATTTTCCAAGGTCAGTGTCTCGGCCACGACCGGCGCCTCCGCAACCGCCGCCTCGTGGTGAGCACGGTGCACCTGCAAGGCGGCCAGGAGGTAGTGCGCGAACCACAGCGCCGAGAACGCGAAGACAAGCGTATAGATCCAGATTGCGACCGGAGCGAGCAAGGGGGCCAGGGCGATGAACATGGCCCCCGAGATCCACAGCAGCGAGGGGGCCGCACCCAGGTAGCCGGTCAGGATGCCCATGCCGAGCAAGGTCCAGCGGTGGCGGCGCACGAGTTCCTGCCGCTCCTGCTTGCTCGCGTGGTCGGCCAGCATGTCGTAGCTCATCACGCGGTAGGTGAGCCAGCCCCAGATCAGCGGCGGCACGACCAGCACCACCGGCGGGATCAGCCAGAAGGGCACCGACACGATCATCGCCACCACGGCGATCACCGAGGCGCTGAGGCTCACGAAAAGGCTGCCGGCGAACGAGCCGCCACGGCGCATCTCGAGCGACGGGAAGCGCCGACGAGCCACCAGCTTGAGCATGGCCGGCGCCATCAGCACCGCCACGGCCACCAGCGACAGGATCACGAGCACCGGCGTCGCCAGCAGCACGACCACCATCGGCGCCAGCACGGCCTTCAGGCCGCTCATGCCGATGCTGGCAAGCCACTTGAACAAGGCCTCCAGCAGCGACCAGGATTCGAACGCTCCGCGCACGGCGTCGAGCGCACTTTCCCAGTACAGCTTGCTCAGCACGTAGGCCGATGCGCTGATGAGCACCAGCGGCAGCAGCGACAGCAGGATCACCAGAGGGTGGACGCAATAGGCCGCGGCGCGCCAGGCGGCATCGAACAGGGGACGGATCATGGCCGTGAAGGATAGCCGGCAGGTCGCGTCACCCCGCGTTCAGCCCCGCGCGAACACACGCCGCAAGCCGAGCCACTGCTGTGACCAGAAGCCTCGGCCGTACTCCCGGCCACCTTCTTCCGGGAGCTGGTCACGGATGCCGGTCGGGTCGTATCGCACGCGGAAGTCGGCGGTGCGGAAGAGGATGTCCCACAGCGGGAAGAGCACCGCGAAGTTGCGGCCGCCGAGCGTGCCGGGGCCCCTGGACTCGTGGCCGGCGCCGATGCTGTGGTGCAGCCGGTGGAACCGGGGGCTGACCAGCAACCGTTCGAACACCGTGCCGAAGCCCATGCGCACGTTGGCGTGCGACAGGCTTTCCAGCAATTGCGTGCAGGCCACCACCGCCACGAACTGCCCGGGCGCAATGCCGATGAGGCGCGCCACCAGCACGAGCGCGCTGTCGCGGAGCAGGTCGTCGAGCAGGTGGTTGCGGTTGTCGCTCCACATCGTCATCTGGCGCTGGCTGTGATGCAGGGCATGCAGCCCCCACCACCAGCGCAGACCGTGCTGGCCGCGGTGCAGCCAGTAGTCGACGAAGTCGAACACGAGCAGGTAGGCCAGGAACGCGAACCACGCGGTGTCGGTGAGGCCGGGCCGCAGCGGCGCGAGCGCCTGGTCGAGCTGCCACGTCGACACGCCGTGCAAGCTCAAGGTGCCGAAAAGCACATCCCACAGCGGGTCGACGGCAAAGAAGAGCGCCACGCGGAAGAGCCCGAGCCGGTGGACCAAGGTGTAGAGCACGTCGACGCGCACCGCAGGGCGGTCGAGCACGGGCTCCACCGGCCGCCAGCGCTCGAGCGCGCGAAAGACCACCACCATCACCAGCAGCTGCAACAGCCCGACGAGGAACCAGCCGGTGGCGGCGTAGCCGTCTTCCAGCAGGTTGCCCAGGCCGAGCTCGAAGGCAAGCGGTTGCACCAGCGACTCGAACACCGCCTGCTGGGCGCGGCCGAATGCCTCGACGAGGGTGCGCAGCAGTTGATCGACCATGAAGGCCTCAACGCGCGACGGCCGCCTGCCGGTAGACCGGATGCTCGGCGAGAGTCGTGAAACAGTACCCCTTCGCCTTGAGCCCCTGGATGAGCGGCTCCAGCACCGCAGGGGCCCAGGGATCCTGGCGTGACCAGATGCCCAGGTGGGCGAGCAGGATGTCGCCGCTGCGGATGTCGCGCAGGGCCCGCGCGAGCAAGCTCGCGTTGGGATACCGGTCGCTCGGCAACTCGTCACCCAGGAACCCCGCCGGGCTCCAGCCCACGTGTGTCCAGCCGCACGCGCTTGCGGCGGCCAGCAGCGCGGGCGAGGTCTTGCCCCCGGCCGCGCGGAACAGACGGCTGATCGATTGCCCCGTCATCGCGTGGAAGTGCTCGGCCGGGCGCTGCAGTTCGGCGCAGTACTGCGCGGCCGTCATGGTCCGCATCTGCCCCGCCTTCGGTCCGGCGCTCGGCTTCACCCGGAAGCCGTCGGCAAGGTCGGCGACCCAGTAGACGTGGTCGTAGGTGTGCGACGCGAAGAGGTGCCCTTCCGCAGCGCGGGCCTTCCACCACGGCGCCCAGGTGTCGTCGAGGCTCGTGCCACCGGTCAGCGTCTTCTCGTTGGCCAGGAAGAAGGTCGCCTTGACCTGGTGCCGGGCCAGCACGTCGGCCACGAGCGGCGCCACGCCCATGTGGCCGGTGTCGAAGGTGAGGTACAGCGGCTTGTCGCAGGCCGCATGCGCCGGCAGCACTGCCGCCAGCAGCAGCAGGCTAGCGGCGCGGCGCATGATCGAGCGTCCACACGCCGTGCGGCGAGCGGCCGACCGCCACCTGGCGCACCACCTGTTTCTTCTCGATGTCGATGAAGCTCAGCTTGCGCGCCCAGCGCGAGGTCACCATCAGGGTCTTGCCGTCGGCGAGCAGGTCCATGCAGTCGGGCCCGCCCGGGGCCGGGAGCTGCGACACCACCGAGAGCGTCTGGATGTCGACCATGCTGATGGTGTTGGCGACGCGGTTGCTGACGAACACGTGGCGAGCATCGCCGCGCGATCGGAAGGCATGCGCGCCGGCGCCCGTCTGGATGCGCTTGACGAGCTTGGGCGCCGGCTGCGTCACGTCGTACACCTCCACGTACTCGTCGCCGGTCAGGCCCACCATCAGCAAGCGGTCGTCAGGCGTGAGGTACAGGTCGGCCGGCAGCTTGCCGATGGAGATCTTCCAGCGCGGCTTCTGCGTGGCGAGGTCGATGGCCATCAGCTCGTCGCTGTCCTGAAGCGACGCGTAGACCGTGGTGCTCTTGCTGTCGATCGACAGATGGCTCGGCGTGCGCGGGGCCCGCACGCGGGCGGCGAGCTTGAGCGGCATGGCAGCGTCCTGCGGCTCCCAGCGGTAGATGTCGACGTGGTCGAGGCGATTGGCCGCGGTCACCAGCCACTTCATGTCGGGCGAGAAGCGCAGGTGGTAGGGGTCGATGACCTTGGTGAGGGTGCGCTGCACCTCGCCTGTCTTCGGGTCGATGAGCGTGAGCGAATCGCTGAGCGCGTTGGCCACGATGAGCGACTTCTCGTCGGGCGTCAGGTAGAGATGGTGCGGCTCCTTGCCGGTCGGGATGCGCTTGATCTCGGTGAAGCTCGTCGGGTCGATCACGCTGATCGACGCGTCGAGCGAATTGAGCACGAAGATCGGCGGCTTGTCGGCCGCGGCAGCCGACGAGCACCAGAGTGCGGCCAGCAAGGCCAGGAGAGCGGACAGCAGATTCAAGGCAGGCCCCACCGGAAGGCGAGCAGTGTAGGCGCGCCCTCCCCGGCACCGCGAGGCCAGGCCCCCGGCTTACTCGTCGTCGCCGCCAAGAATGCCGCCCAGCAGGCCACCGCCGGCCAGGCCTCCGAGCACGGACCCTTCTTCGCGGCTGCCACCCCTTTGCGGAGCGGCGGCGAACACGCGAGAGGCCAGGCGCGAGAACGGCAGGCTCTGCAGCCACACCGTGCCGGGGCCGGTGACCTTGGCGAAGAAGAGGCCCTCGCCGCCGAAGAGCGCCGTCTTGATCTTGCCGACGTACTGCACCTCGAAGTTGACGTTGGGCGTGAGCGCGACCAGGCAGCCGGTGTCGACGAAGAGCGTCTGGCCGGGCTTGAGTTCGCGCCGCACCACGGTGCCGCCGGCATGCACGAAGGCCAGGCCGTCGCCTTCGAGCTTCTGCATGATGAAGCCTTCGCCGCCGAAGAAGCCGGTGGAGATCTTCTGCTGGAAGTAGATGCCGAGCGACACGCCCTTGGCGGCGCACAGGAACGAATCCTTCTGGCAGATCAGCATGCCGCCGAGCTGCTTCAGGTCCATCGGCAGGATCTTGCCGGGGTACGGCGCGGCGAAGCCCACGCGCAGCTTGGTCGAACCCTGGTTGGTGTAGACAGTCGTGAAGAGCGACTCGCCGGTGATGAGCCGCTTGCCGGCGCCGAGCAGCTTGCCGAAGATGCCGCCCTGGTTTTGCGAACCGTCGCCGAAGACGGTGTCCATGCCGATGCCCGCGTCCATGAACATCATGCTGCCGGCCTCGCCGACCGCCGCTTCGCCGGGGTCGAGTTCGACCTCCACGAACTGCATCTCGCTGCCCTTGATCTCGTAGTCCACCACGTCCATTGCCACGGCACTTGCTCCAACAGTTGGTCCAAAGGGAGCCGGCATTTTGAGCCATTTCGGCCACGCCCCGGCGATAGACTCGACGCATGCAACACCTGCTGAACCTGCTGGCCGCCATCGCCTTGCTGGTATGGGGCACGCACATCGTGCGCACCGGCATGCTGCGCGTCTTCGGCGAAAACCTGCGCCAGATCCTGTCGCGCAGCTTCAGCAACCGCCTCACCGCCGCGGCCGCGGGGCTGGGCGTCACGAGCGTCGTGCAGTCGAGCACGGCCACCTGCCTCATCGTGGCCTCGTTCGTCGGCAAGGGGTTGGTCACCACCGGCCCGGCATTGGCCGTCATGCTGGGTGCCGACGTCGGCACGAGCCTCATGACGGTGGTGTTCTCGTTCGACCTGTCGTGGCTCTCGCCGCTTTTGATCTTCGTCGGCGTGGTGCTCTTCATCTCGCGGCAGAACACGGCGGCCGGCCGCATCGGGCGTGTGCTGATCGGGCTCGGGCTCATCACGCTTGCGCTGCAGCTCATCGTCGGCGCGACAAAGCCGCTCACCGAAGCACCGGCGGTGCGTGCGCTGCTGGTGTCGATGCCCAACGAGGTGATGCTCAACATCGTGGTCGGGGCGGCGCTCACCGTGCTGTCGTATTCGAGCCTGGCGATCGTGCTCCTCACCGCCACGCTGGCCGCCTCGGGCATGCTGACGACGCCGGTGGCGCTGGGCCTCGTGCTGGGCGCCAACCTCGGCAGCGGCTTCCTCGCGATGATCGCCACCGGCAATGCGGCGCCGCAGGTACGGCGGCTGCCGCTGGGCAACCTGATCTTCAAGATCATCGGCGTGCTGCTGGCCGTGCCGCTGATGCCGCAGATCCACGTCCTGCTCCAGCAGCTCGCCTTCAATGTGCACGACCAAGTGGTGTTCTTCCACCTGGGCTTCAACCTCGTGCTGGCGGCCACCTTCATCAGCTTCACCGGCCTCGTCGGCCGCACGGTCGACCGCTGGCTGGTCGAGAAGAACGGCGCCGCGAGCAGCACTCGGCCGCGCCACCTCGACCCGGTGGCGCTCGCCACGCCGTCGCTGGCCATCAGCTGCGCGGCGCGCGAAGCCCTGCATCAGGCCGACGTGGTGGAGACCATGCTGCGCGGCGTGCTGCCGGTGATCCGCAACAACGACCTCGACCTCGCCCAGCAGCTGCGCCAGCTCGACGACACCGTCGACGAGCTCTACTCCGCCATCAAGTTCTACCTGACGCAGATCTCGCACGAGGCGCTGTCGGAGCGTGAAAGCCGGCGCTGGACCGACATCGTGTCCTTCACCATCAACATGGAGCAGATCGGCGACATCATCGAGCGCGTGCTGCAGGACGTGGAAGACAAGAAGGTGCGCAAGAACCGCAGCTTCTCCGACGCCGGCATGGCCGAGATCGTGCATCTGCACGAGCGACTGCTCGCCAACCTGCGCCTGGCCATGAGCGTCTTCCTCGACGGCCACGTTCGCGACGCGCGCAAGCTGCTGGAAGAGAAGGCGCGTTTCCGCGACCTCGAGCACGAGTACGCCGCCGCCCACATCGCGCGCCTGCAGGACAACACCGCCCAGAGCATCGAGACGAGTTCCCTGCACCTGGACCTCATCAGCGACCTCAAGCGCATCAACTCGCACATCTGCTCGATCGCCTATCCCATCCTCGAGTCGGCCGGTGCGCTGTCGAAGACCCGCATCCGCGAGTCGCGCCTGTCGGCCTTGCCCGACGACGCGGGCTGACCCGAGAGCACAAAGCAAAACGCCACCGAGGACATCGGTGGCGTTCGCTTCGATTTGGTGGAGCCGGCGGGAATCGAACCCGCGTCCGCAAGCCATTGCCGGACAGTTCTACATGCGTAGCTGTCTGATTTGGGTTTTAAGGGCGCAGGTCGCGCAGCAGCACGCTACCTGAACCCCGAGTCACTTGATTTAGCCCTGGGTCGAGTGACCCGACTCAGAGCGAGCCAATGTGAATGACTTCGCAGCCCTCGGGTTGCCCCTCAGACCCGGCCCATCGGCCAACCGTTGCGAAGCTCACCGGTATTAAGCGGCGAGTGCGTACGTTTCGTCGTTCGCAGTTACTTTGTTTCCAGATGGATTTACGAGGGGACTGGTCCTCGGCATGCCCTGCGCCAACTCCGTACCCGCGTCGAAACCAGGTCGGCCCCAGAGAATCGGTTAGTTTAGGCCAAGCCCAACAAGTTCAAGAGTTCGCCCGGTCTTTCGATGATGTGGTCCGCGCCCCAGGCCTCGATCGGGTCGCCCTGCCCGAGATAGCCCCAGGCCGCCACGACGGTGGCCATGCCGGCCGCTTGCCCGGCCTGCACGTCCCGCAGGTCGTCGCCCACGTAGACACAGTCGATAGGCGGCACGCCGATGCGCCGAGCCGCTTCGAGCAAGGGTGCCGGGTGCGGCTTGGAGTGCGGCGTCGTG
>DASWSY010000003.1:0-1875 GCA_036402415.1 Rhizobacter sp.
AAGGCAGCTACAAGGCGATTGCAGTACGCGACGCGGCGTCGATGAACGCCCTGGCGCCCGAGGGGGCCTGGCCGCCGGTCACCCGGCTGAAGGTCGAGCGCGACGGCCAGGTCATCGGCTGGGCGCTCGTCATGGACACCCGCATGCAGGGCGAGCACCGTTTCGGCGACCTGCACGTCGGCTCCATCGTCGACACGCTGGCCTTGCCCTCGCAGGCGGGGGAGGTGGTGCATGCCGCCACCCGGCACCTCATTGCCAAGGGGATCGACATCGTCGTCTCCAACCAAGCCCACCCCGACTGGGCCAAGGGGTTTGCGCAGAACGGCTACGCCGTCTTGCCCGACAAGCGCCTCTTCGCGATGTCGCCCCAGCTCCAGGAAGCCCTGTCGCCTTTCACGGAAGTGTCAAAAGGCCTGCACCTGACAAATATGGACGGTCACGGCCCGATGGCCCTGTAGCGTCCCGGCTTCGCGGGATTGCTTTTGACTTGACTTCGTGCCGATACTTTCGGCTCGAAAAAACCTGTTACCCGGGACGCCGTCATGGAAACCGCATCTGAGCTCGCCGTCCGCCTGACCAAGGCTTCGCGCAAGAAGCTCTGGGACGTCTACAACTTCTTCGAGTGGCCCGAGGCGCTCGACGCCAACGCCTGGTACATGCCGCCCGAGCTGATCTCGATCTACGGCACGCCGGCCTGGGACGCCTTGACCGAAGTGCAGCAGAAGCGCCTGAGCCTGTACGAGCTCGGCAATTTCTTCAGCCTGGTGCTGCAGGGCGAGCGCCCGCTGGTGGCCGGCTTGGTCGACCGCCTGTATGCCAAGGGCAACACCACCTCCGTCAACGAATACCTGCACCACTTCGTCGACGAAGAGAACAAGCACATGGTGATGTTCGGCGAGTTCTGCAACCGCTACGTCGGCAAGGTGTACCCCGAGAAGAAGATCGTGCTGCCGCGCGAATACGCCAAGGGCGAGGAAGAGGTGGCCTTCTATTGCAAGGTCATGGTCGTCGAGGAGCTCGGCGACTTCTACAACCTCGCCATCGAGAAAGACGAACGCTGCGATCCGCTGGTGCGCGAGGTCAACAAGGTGCACCACATCGACGAAGCGCGCCACCTGGCCTTTGGCCGCGTGCAACTTGCCGAACTCTTCAACAAGTTCGCGCCGGGCTGGTCGCCCGAGACGCTGGCCGGCTTCCGCCAGTGGCTGGGCGACTACCTGCGTGCCTCCTGGGGCGACTACTACAACCCGACCATGTACCGCGACGCGGGCCTCGCCGACTCGTACGAGCTGCGCCAGATGGCGATGAGCCATCCGGTGTGCGCCGAATTCCGCAAGCGCGCGTCGTCCAAGGTTGTCAGCTACTTCATCAAGACCGGCCTGCTGGCCGAGGAGCCCGCGCTCTGAGCGCCGGGGACACCCAACAGACCCCAAGCACATGCAAGAACAAGACATCAGGGCCAAGCTTCGCGACTGGATCGTCAAGCACTCCAAGGCCCCGGGCAAGGCGAACTTCAGCGACGACACCAAGATCCTCGAGGAGGGCATCCTGTCCTCGCTCGACATCGTCGAATTCGTGCTCTACATCGAGAGCCTGCGCGGTGAAGACATCGACACCGACGACATCGAGCCGGCGGTGTTCACGAGCATCAACACGCTCTACACGGCGTTCTTCACCCAGGTGGCCTGATGCCCCACGACGCGCGCAGCCTCCGCAGCGGCTTCCTCCGATCGGCAGAACGGCACGGCGATCGGCCGGCGCTTCAGCTCGACGGTGCGGTGCTGAGCTACGCGGCCCTGCGCGCACGTGCCGCGTCTCTGGCACAGACACTGCAGCGGCATGCCCCGGCCGGCGAGCCGGCCTTGACGGCCGTGT
>DASWSY010000004.1:0-2159 GCA_036402415.1 Rhizobacter sp.
CTCGGCCAGCGGCGACAGCGGCACGTTGCGCCGCGTGAGCACGCCGATCTGGCGCGGAAAGCGCAGCTCCGCCAGTGGCAGCGCCTGCAGTTGCTGGCCCGCAGGGCTCGCGAGTTGCAGCTGGCTCGTGATCGCCAGCAGGTCGCTGTGGGCGAGCAAGCCGGTGAGCTGGGCGGCGGTGTTGCTCACCTCCACCGCCACCTGCGGCCGCGGCAGGCCGGCCTGGGTGAACAAAGCCTCGAGCTTGCGCCGCGCCTCGACCTGGGGGCTGGGCAACATCCAGTGCGCGTGCGACAGGTCGGCGAGCTTCAGGCGGCGGCGCGCGAGCAAGGGGTGCCCTTCGCGTGCCACCACGCAGAGGTCGTCGGTGATCAGGGGCTCGGCCAGCAGGTCTTCGGGCATGGTGGCCGGCAGTGCGTTGATGCTGAGGTCGACGTCGCCTCGGCGCAGCGCGGGCACCAGCACGTCGTTGAGGTTGATGTTGACCTGCAGCCGTGCGGCCGGCCGCTGGCGGTGCAGTTGCAGGCTGGCGGGGACGAACACACGCTGTGCATAGAGCGGCGACACGCCGACCCGCAGCACGCCCATCGCACCGAGGTGCAGGTCGGCGGCCTCCTTGATGGCATCACCCAGGTCGCTGCGCAGGGCTTGCGTGCGCTCGTGGAAGCGCCGGGCCACTGGCGTGAGCCGCATGCCGCGCGTGCTCCGCTCGAAGAGGGGGAATCCCAGCTCGCGCTCCAGGCGCTGGATGCCCTTGGTGATGGCCGGCTGCGAGACCCCAAGCGCCAGCGCGGCACCCCGCACCTGACCCTGCTGCACCACGGCGAGGAAGTAGTCGATGTCGTCCAGTCGCATGGGCATGTGCGGATGTCCTCTCGATAACTCCAGGTTATCGCGTTGAGCCGATTGATTATCACGAATCGGCGGCTGCCTTCCTAGACTGAATCGCAAGGAGACACACCCCATGAACCTTGGCATGTACCTGGCCCGTAGCGCGCGCTTCTGGCCCAACCGTCCGGCCGTCCTGTTCCGAGACGGGCAACTCAGCTACCGGGACCTGGAGCTGCGCTCCAACCGCCTGGCCCACGCCCTGCAGGCGCTGGGCCTCAAGCGTGGCGACCGCGTGGCCATCGTCTCGCCCAACCGGCCCGAGATCGTGGAGTTCGAATGCGCGCTCTACAAGCTGGGCCTCGTGAAGGTGGCGCTCAACTCGCGCCTCGCACCGCAGGAGCTGGCCGATGCGCTGGCCAACGCCGAGCCTGTCGCCGTGGCTGCCGGGCCTGAGCACCGCGCCATGGTCGACACCGCGACCCGCGAGCTCGTCTCGCTGCGCCTGCGCATCGCCTTCGAGCCAACGAATGGGGACAGCACGTGGCGCCCCTACGAGCCGCTGCTGGCATCACAGCCCGACACCCACGTCTGCATCGACATGCAGGCCGACGACCTGGCCGTGCTGCACTACACCTCCGGCTCCACCGGCAAGCTCAAGGCCGCGATGCAGACGGTGGGCAACCGCCACGCCTCGCTGCGCAAGATCATCATGGGCCGCATGCACGCCGGGCCCGGCGACCTGCTCATGCTGTGCGGTCCGATCACGCATGCAAGCGGCATGTTCATCCAGCCCATGCTGTTCCAGGGCGCGAGCATCCTGCTGATGGAGCGCTTCCAGCCGGCCGAGATCCTCGAAGCGATCGAGAAGCACCGCGTCACCCACTGCTTCATGGTGCCGGCCATGATCCACGCGCTGCTGGCCGAGCCGTCGATCCGCACGCGCGATCTCTCCAGCCTCAAGCTGCTGAGCTACGGGGCCGCGCCGATGTCGCCGGCGCGCATCCGCGAAGCCTGGGCCGCCTTCGGCCCGGTGCTGGCGCAAGGCTATGGCGCGGGCGAGACCACCGGCGGCGTGCTGGCGCTGTCGATCGACGACCACCGCCGTGCCATCGAGGGCGACCGCCCCGAGTTGCTGCTCGCGTGCGGGCGTGCGGGCGGCGAGTCCGACGTGCAGGTGCTCGACGACACCGGCCGCCCCGTCGAAGGCGATGCCATCGGCGAGATCTGCGTGCGCGGCGCCGACGTCTTCGCCGGCTACTGGCGCGCCGAGCCGCAGACGCGCGAGGTGCTGCAGCCCGACGGTTGGCTGCGCACCGGCGACCTGGCGC
>DASWSY010000005.1:0-2268 GCA_036402415.1 Rhizobacter sp.
GTCGCGCATGTCCTTGCTGGTGCCGGTCTTCACCGCGGCGAAGCCGGGCGTGACGAGCGCGCTGTCGAGGCCGAAGGTCTGCGCACGCGCAGCGTTGTCGGCCAGGATGTCGGTGACGAGATGGATCGCGGCCGGGTCGGCGACGCGGCGTGACACGCTCGCGCCCGGCTGCAGCACGACCGGCGCGTGGCGCCCGCCGTTGGCGAGCGCCCGGTAGGCGTTGGTCAGGGCCAGCAGCGTCACGTCGGCACCGCCCAGCGCGAGCGCGTGCCCGTAGAAGCCGGCCGACTCGGGCAGCGCGAAGCCGAAGGCGTTCAGCCGCGCCAGCACCGCTTCGGGCCCGAGCATCGCGCCCACGCGCACCGCCGGCACGTTGAGGCTCGCACCCAGCGCCATGCGTGCGCTGACCCAGCCCTTGAAGCTCTTGTCGTAGTTCTGCGGCAGGTAGAGGCCGCTGGTGGTGGCGATCTGCGCCGGCGAGTCGTCGAGCAGGCTTGCCGGCGTGATGAGGCGGCGCTCGAAGGCCAGGCCGTAGAGGAAGGGTTTCAGCGTCGAGCCAGCCTGGCGGCGCGCCACCACGCCGTCGACCTGCGCAGCGTCCGACAGGGCACCGCTGCTGCCCACCCAGGCCAGCACCTCGCCGCTCGCGTTGTCGAGCACCAGCACCGCGCCGTCTTCGACGTTGCGGCCGCTCAGCTCGGCGAGGTGGCGGCGCAGCGTGGCGATGGCGACCCGCTGCACGCGCGCATCGAGCGTGGTGCGCACCATCGGCTGCGCGAGCGTGAGCTGGCGCGCGACGTGCGGCGCAAGCTGCTCGCCGAGCACCATGTCGCCGCGCTTGCGGAAGGCCGCGTGCGCGAGTGCCACCACGCCAGCGCAGTCGAGCTTCTGCTGCTGCAGCACGCCGCAGGCGCGGCGCGCGGCGGTGTCGGCATCGGCATTCGGGCTGCGCAGCAGCGCGGCGGCGAGCGCCGCCTCGTGCGCATCCAGCCCACTCGGATGCTTGCCGAAAAGCGTCTGCGACAGTGCCGCCACGCCCACCAGTTCACCGCGGAAGGCCACCCGGTTGAGATACGCCTCCAGGATCTCGGTCTTCTTCCAGCGCGATTCGAGCCGCGAGGCGGTCACGGCCTGGCCGAGCTTCTGCGTCATGCTGCGACCGCCGGTCGGTCGCGCCAGGTCCTCGTCGAGCAGGCCGGCGAGCTGCATCGTCAAGGTCGACGCGCCACGGGTGCGCGTGTTCCAGAGGTTGCCCCAGGCACTCTGCGCGACGGCGCTCCAGTCCACGCCGCTGTGCTGGTAGAAGCGCTGGTCTTCGCTGAGCACGATGGCGTGCAGCAGGGCGGGCGAGACGTCGGTGAGCGGCACCCAGGGCAGGCGGCGCACGGTCTTGTCGGTGCGCACGGTCTGGATCGGCGTGCCGTGGCGGTCGACGAGCGTCACGTCAGACGGCTTGTGTGCCGCCTTCACCTCACCGAAGCTGGGCAGCGCATGCGCTGCGGTCGACAAGAGGCACAACACCGTCATGCCCGCGAAGGCGGGCATCCACGAGCGGCAGCGTGCGTGGATTCCCGCCTTCGCGGGCATGACGGAGGCGGGTGTCACGGCGCCACCTCCAGCATCGCGTTCGGCAGCTCGCCGAAGCTCTCCGGCGCGTACATCGCCTCCACGCGCGACGGCGGCAGCGAGAAGCGGCCGCCGTTGTTGAACCGCACGGTGTACTCGATCACGTGCTTGCCCTTGGGCAGATAGTCGAAGTAGCTGCGGAAGGCCTCGAAGCTGCGTTCCTCGAACACCGGCCACATGCCGCTGCGCTTCTCGCTCGCGGTGGCAATCGCCGAATCACGGCCGAGACCGGAGCCGAGCAGCGTCGCGCCGCCGGGCACCGGGTCACTCACCACCACCCAGGTCATGTCGCTTTGCGCCTCGACCTCCAGGCGAACGCGCATCACGTCGCCACGCGACCACCTCGCCTTGTCCTTCTGCTCGACGGCGCTCACGCTGCGCGTGAGGCTGTAGCCCGCACGCAGCGGCGCCTTGAGCGGAATCGCGGCCAGGCTCTGCACGGTGAGCCAGGGCTTGCCGCTGCCTTGCTGCACGACGTTGAGCGTGCCGCCCTTCTCGGGCCAGGCGAGCAGCGCGGCACCGCCCTCCGGCTGGCGCGCCCAGTCGACGCTGGCGGGCTTGCTGCCTTCGACGCTGGCGACGGTGTTGCCCGCGATCTTCACCGACTCGAACTTCGCCGCGAACTTGTCGAGCGCGAGCGAG
>DASWSY010000006.1:0-8087 GCA_036402415.1 Rhizobacter sp.
CGGCCTGCTGCTGGTGTCGCTGGGGGTCATGGGCCAGCGGGCCTTCGGCCCGGCCGCACAGGTGCTGACGCAAAAGGACATCGACACCTCGGTGCGGCGCTCGCTCGAGAAGGAGCCGCTGCCATCGGCCTATGCCAAGGCGCACGCGACCATCGCCCCGTCGGTGGTGCGGGTCGAGGGCGACGACGGCCCCGACGATGCGCCGCCCGAAGCCGCGCAGGTGCCCACCCCCGGCAAGGCCGCGCCCAAGAAAAAGGCCACCGCCGACAGCGAAGCCGCCGCCCTGCCGCATCGCGCCATCGGCACCGGCGTGGTGATCATCGACAACGGCACCATCCTCACCAACCTGCACGTCGTGGCAGGCTCCAAGCGGCTGAAGGTGACCTTCGCCGATGGCAGCGAATCCGATGCCATCCTCGTGGGTGCGCAACCCGAGCACGACCTCGCCGTGCTGCGCGCGCGCAGCATTCCTGACGACCTGGTGGCCGCCACCATGCGCTCCACCGCCGACCTCGCCCCCGGCGACGAGGTGATCGCAGTGGGCTTTCCCTTCGGCATCGGGCCCTCGGTGTCGGGCGGGGTGGTGTCGGGGCTGAAGCGCGAGTTCCGCTCGCCCCAGGGCCATCGCAAGCTGACCAACCTCATCCAGTTCGACGCTGCCGCCAACCCCGGCAATTCGGGCGGGCCGCTGGTCACGATGGACGGCAGCGTCGTGGGCATCGTCACCGCCATCCTGAACCCGTCCGAGCAGCGCACCTTCATCGGCATTGGATTTGCCGTGCCCATCGAAAACGCGGCCGCGGCTGCGGGAATGCCACCGTTCTGAGGAAAGCCCGACATGACTGAACACGCCAAGACTGCGACCTTGATGGAGCAGATCCTTTACGAGGTGAAGCGCGTTGTCGTGGGGCAAGACCGCTTCCTCGAACGCGTGATGGTCGCGATGCTCGCGCAAGGCCACCTGCTCGTCGAAGGCGTGCCTGGTCTCGCCAAGACGCTGACGGTGAAGACGCTGGCCACCGCGCTGCGCGGCAGCTTCAAGCGCATCCAGTTCACGCCCGACCTGGTGCCGGCCGACCTGGTCGGCACGCGCATCTACAACCAGAAGACCGGCGACTTCACCACCTCGCTCGGGCCGGTCTTCGCCAACCTGCTGCTGGCCGACGAGATCAACCGGGCGCCGGCGAAAGTGCAGAGCGCGCTGCTGGAAGTGATGCAGGAGCGCCAGGTCACCATCGCCGGCGAGACGCACAAGGTGCCCTCGCCCTTCCTCGTGATGGCGACCCAGAACCCGATCGAGACCGAAGGCACCTACCCCTTGCCCGAGGCACAGGTCGACCGATTCATGATGAAGGTGGTCGTCGACTACCCGACCGAGGAAGAAGAGTTCGTGATCGTCGAGCGTGTGACCGGCGACCCGGTCAGCATCGCCCCGATCGCGAGCACCGGCCAGCTGGCCGAACTGCAGCACGAATGCCGCAAGGTCTACGTCGATCCGTCGCTCGTGCAGTACGCGGTGAAGATCGTCGGCGCCACGCGCACACCCGCGCGCCACGGCCTGCAGGAGCTCGCCAAGTACATCAGCTTCGGCGCCAGCCCGCGCGCCACCATCGGCCTGATCGAAGGCGCCCGGGCCATGGCCATGCTGCGCGGGCGCAACTATGCGTTGCCCGAAGACGTGGCCGACCTGGTGGGCGACGTGCTGCGCCACCGCCTGGTGCTGAGCTACGAGGCGCTCGCCGACGGCATGAACGCCGACCAGCTCATCCAGCGCATCACCGCCAAGCTGCCCAAACCCGACAAGCCCATGGCCCATGGACGCCCCGACGCCAGCAACACCTGACGCCATCCTGCGGCGCCTCGAATGGACGGTGATCCGCCGTCTCGATGGCGTGCTGCAGGGCGATTACCGCACGCTCTTCCGCGGCGCGGGCCTCGACCTCGCCGACCTGCGCGAATACCAGCACCACGACGACGTGCGCCACATCGACTGGAACGTGACCGCGCGGCTGCAGCAGCCCTACGTGCGCGAGTTCACCGAAGACCGCGAGCTCACGGCCTGGTTCCTGCTCGACCTCTCCGGCAGCGTCGACTTCGGCTCGGCGCGCAGCAAGCGGGCGGTGTCGGCGGAGTTCGTGGCCGTGCTCGCGCGCCTGCTCACGCGCCACGGCAACCGTGTGGGCGCCATGCTCTACGGCGACACGCTCGGCGAGGTGCTGCCCCCGCGCGGCTCGCGCTCGCACGTGCTGCACCTCCTGCAGCGCATGCAGCAGCACAAGGCCAAGCCGTCCAAGACGACGACGCAATTGCAGGACCTGCTGCAACGTGCCGCCCCGCTCATCCCGCGCCGCTCGACGGTGTTCGTCGTCTCGGACTTCCTCAGCACCCCTGGCTGGGACGCCGCGCTCGCCCAGCTGAGCCTGCGCCACGACGTGCTCGCGGTGCGGCTGTACGACCCGCTCGAGATGTCGCTGCCCGACCTCGGCATGGTCACGCTGCAGGACGCCGAAACCGGCGAGCAGTTCATGGTCGACACCAACGACCCGGGCTTTCGCAGCCGCTACGCCGAAGGCGCCGAGAAGCAGGAGCGCCTGTTGCACGAGTCGCTGGCCCGTGCGGGTGTCGACACGCTGGAGCTCGCGACCGACGAAGACCTGCTCGCCACGCTCCTGCGCTTCGTCGAGTTGCGCAAGCAGCGCATGCGGCTCAACTCGGGGGCCGGCCTGCCGGCCCATCTGAAACGCGACACCACCGGAGGAAGTCATGAGCTTCGTGTGGCCTGAGTTCCTGTGGTCGCTGGCGGCGCTGCCGCTGCTGGTGCTGCTGTACTGGTGGCTGCTGCACCGGCGCAAGAAGGTCACCCTCAGGTTTGCCAACCTGGCGCTCGTGAAGCAGGTGGCCGGCAAGGGCGCCGGTTGGCGCCGGCACGTGCCGCCGGTGCTGATGCTGCTGGCACTCGCCACGCTGCTGGTGGCGGCGAGCCGACCGCGCGCGGTGGTGACGCTGCCGCTGCAGCAGGAGACCATCATCCTCGCGATGGACGTGTCGGGCAGCATGCGCGCGGCCGACGTGCAGCCCAACCGGCTCGTGGCCGCGCAGGATGCCGCCAAGGCCTTCCTGAAAGACCTGCCGCGCAGCGTGCGGGTGGGCGTGGTGTCGTTCGCGGGCACCGCCGCGGTGGTGCAGCCGCCCACGCTCAACCGCGAGGACATCGAGGCCGCGATCGACCGCTTCCAGCTCCAGCGCGGCACGGCCATCGGCAGCGGCATCGTGCTGTCGCTCGCGACCATCTTTCCCGAGGCCGGCATCGACCTCTCGCAGATCACCGGCGCGCGCAACATGCCCATCGGCCCCGGCGACAAGCCACCGAAGGAGTTCACGCCGGTTGCACCAGGCTCGTTCTCCTCGGCCGCGATCGTGCTGCTCACCGACGGGCAGCGCACCACCGGCCCCGACCCGATGGACGCTGCCAAGATGGCGGCCGACCGCGGCGTGAAGGTCTACTCGGTGGGCATCGGCACCAAGGAAGGCGAGACCATCGGCTTCGAAGGCTGGTCGATGCGCGTGCGGCTGGACGAGGAGACGCTGAAGAACGTGGCCAACGCCACCCGTGCCGAATACTTCTACGCCGGCACCGCCGACGACCTCAAGAAGGTCTACCAGTCGCTCAGCTCGCGCCTGGTGGTGGAGAAGAAGGAAACCGAGATCACCGCGCTTTTCGCGGCCGGCGCTGCACTGCTGGTGCTGCTGTCCGCGGCGCTCTCGGTGTGGTGGTTCGGGCGCGTGGCCTGACGCCCTCGATCAGCCCGCCAGTCGGCCGAGCGTGAGGTACAGCGCGCGGCCGCATCGTGCGGCCAGCGCTTCGTCATGCGTGACCATCACGAGCGCCATGCCGCGGTCGCGCGCGAGGCCGAGCATCAGCTCGAACACCGCATCGGCGGTGCGCCGGTCCAGGTTGCCGGTGGGCTCGTCGGCGAGCAGGCAGGCAGGGTGGCCGGCCAGGGCACGCGCGATCGCCACCCGCTGGCGCTCGCCGCCCGAGAGCTGCGAGGGCCGGTGCTCCACGCGCGCGGCCAGGCCCACCTGGGCCAGCACCTCGCGCGCCTGCTCGCGTGCCGCCGCTTTCGGGACGCGGCGGATGCGCAGCGGCATGGCCACGTTGTCGAGCGCGCTGAACTCGGGCAGCAGGTGGTGGAACTGGTAGACGAAGCCGAGGTGCTGGTTGCGCCACGCGCCCTGCTCGGCCGGCCCCATCTGCGCGAAGTCGCGGCCCGCCAGGCGCACGCTGCCGGCACTGGGCGATTCCAGCCCGCCGAGCAGGTGCAGCAGCGTGCTCTTGCCGGAGCCTGACGCGCCGACGACGGCGAGCGTCTCGCCGCGCTGCACCGTCAGGTCGACGCCTTGCAGCACCGCCACGTCGAGCCCGCCTTCGGTGAAGCGCTTGTGCAGGCCGCGCGCCTCGATCACGGTCTCACTCATAGCGCAGCGCCTCCGCGGGTTGCACGCGGCTTGCGCGCCAGCTCGGGTAGAGCGTGGCCACGAAGGAGAGCAGCAGCGAGATCACGGTGATGGGCACGATGTCGGCCGACTGCGGCTCGCTCGGCATGTGGCTGATGAGGTAGACGCTGCCCGGCAGGAAGCTCGTGTTCAGCAGGCGCTCGATGAAGGGCACGATGGTGCCGACGTTGAACGCGATCAGCAGGCCGAAGCCCACGCCGGCCAGCGTGCCGATCACCCCCGAGGCCGCGCCCTGGACCATGAAGATGCCCATCACCGAACGCGGGCTCGCGCCCAGCGTGCGCAGGATGGCGATGTCGGCGCGCTTGTCGGTCACCGTCATCACGAGCGTGGAGACGAGGTTGAACGCCGCCACGGCGACGATCAAGGTGAGGATGATGAACATCAGGCGCTTTTCGAGCTGCACTGCGGCGAACCAGTTGCGGTTGGTGCGCGTCCAGTCGCGCACGTAGAACTGCGAGCCCATCGAGGCGCTCAGCTCGTAGGCGACGGTGGGCGCCTGGTGCAGGTCCTGCAAGCGAAGCTGCACGCCGGTCGGGCCCTCCACGCGGAAGAGCCGCTGCGCGTCATCGAGGTGGATCAGTGCGAGCGTGCTGTCGTATTCGTAGTGGCCGGAATCGAAGGTGCCCACGACCGTCATCTGCTTGAGCCGGGGCACCACGCCCGCCGGCGTGACCTGGCCGCCGGGCGCGAGCAGGGTCACGTTGTCGCCCTCGCGCACGCCGAGCAGGCGCGCGAGCTCGCTGCCGAGCACCACGCCCCACTGGCCGGGCAGGAGCTTGGCGAGCGTGCTGTCCTTCAACTGCGCCGCGAGGTCGGTGACGGTGGCCTCTTCGTCGGGCGAGATGCCGCGCACCACCGCGCCGCGCATCTCGTCGCCGCGCGCGATCAGCGCCTGCGCCGCCACGAAGGGCGCCGCACCGATCACCTGTGGGTTCTCGCGCGCCTTGGCGGCGGTGGCACGCCAGTCCGGCAGGCCCGCCCCCTGCCCTTCGAGCACCTCGACGTGGGCCACGACCGACAGCATGCGGTCGCGCACCTCCTTCTGGAAGCCGTTCATCACCGATAGCACGATGATGAGCGCCGCCACGCCGAGCGCGATGCCCAGCATGGAGACGCCCGAGATGAAGGAGATGAAGCCGTTGCGCCGCCCGGCGCGGCCCGCGCGTGTGTAGCGCCAGCCGATCTGCAACTCATAGGGCCAGTTCATGGGCCCGGATGCTAACTGACGGTCCCGCACGCGAAGCGCGGCGACACCGGCGACGGACCAGGCCTATCTTTCGATGCGCGCGTAGGCACTGTGGTTGTGGATCGACTCGAAGTTCTCCACGTCCACGCTGTAGCGGCCGATGCGCGGGTCGGCGTTGAGCCGCAGCGCCACGTCGCGTACCAGGTCTTCCACGAACTTGGGGTTCTCGTAGGCCCGCTCGGTGATCCACTTCTCGTCGGCACGCTTGAGCATCGGCCAGATCTCGCTCGAGGCCGACTCCTCGGCGAAGCGCACCAGTTCGCCCCAGGCCACCTCGCCCAGCAGTTCGGCGCGGATGGTCACGTGCGAGCGCTGGTTGTGTGCGCCGTAGTCCGAGATCTCCTTCGAGCACGGGCACAGCGACTTCACCGGCACCAGCACCTGCGACCAGACGATGGTCTGGCCGTTGCGGCACTCGGCGATCCAGCTGCCCTGGTAGTCGAGCAGGCTCTCGAGCCCCGACACCGGGGCGCGCTTGCGGATGAAGAACGGGAAACGCACTTCCACGCGGCCTTCGCTCGCGTGCAGCTTCTGCAGCATCTCGTCGAAATGGCGGCGCAGCGTGGCAGGGTCGAGCGGCTCGGTGAGCGTGTCGAGCCAGGCCACGAAGCGCGACATGTGGGTGCCCTTCTGCTCGGCGGGCAGGGCGACGTCCATGTCCCACACGCCGATGGTGGGCTGGGTGGCCTTGCCCATCCTGAGCGTCATCGGGAAACGCACGTCCTTCACGCCCACGCGCTGGATGGCGAGGTGGCGCTCGTCGCGCTCGCTCTGGGTGTCGGGAATGTGGAGCACGTCCTTCATCAGCGCGCTCTTCGCGTCGGTCATCTGATTCATAGCAAAACCTCTCAGCCGCCTCGTTCGCGCGGCCCGATCTCTCAGACCCGCGAGGATGACAGCAAATCCGTCGCCGCGCCGCGGCAGGGCCTAGCCCTTTTCTATCAGCGCGATTTGTTTAACGGTTGGCGGCGGGCCGCAACAACGCAGGCCGGGCGCCGAAGCGCTTCAAGATCGATTGCTCGATGCCTGCGGCGTCCAGGCCACACAAGCTGAGAAGCTTGGCGGGGTCACCATGCTCGATGAATTCATCGGGCAAGCCCAGACTCAGAACGGGCACTTCGATGCGCGCCGCCTGCAGGGCCTCCTGGACGGCACTGCCGGCGCCACCCATCAGGCAGCCCTCTTCCACGGTCACGATTGCATCATGGCTGCGCGCAAGATCAGTCACGAGAGCGACATCCAGCGGCTTCACGAAGCGCATGTTGGCGACGGTCGCGCCCAGGTTTTCGGCGGCGGCCAGGGCCGGGTAAAGCAAGGTGCCGAACGCGAGGATCGCGATGCGCTCGCCGCGGCGGCGCACCTCGCCCTGGCCCCAGGGCAGCACGTCGAGGGTGGGCTGCACCGCCACCCCGGCGCCCGAGCCGCGCGGGTAGCGCACGGCGGTCGGGTGGTCCTGCCTGAAGGCGCTGGTGAGGAGCTGGCGGGTCTCGTTCTCGTCGGCCGGCGTCAGCACGCTCATGTTGGGAATGCAGCGCAGGTACGAGATGTCGTAGGCCCCGGCGTGCGTGGCGCCGTCGGCGCCCACGAGGCCGGCGCGGTCCAGCGCAAAGACCACCGGCAGGTTCTGCAGGGCCACGTCGTGGATGAGCTGGTCGTAGGCGCGCTGCAGGAAGGTGGAGTAGATCGCCACCACCGGCTTCATGCCTTCGCAGGCCAGGCCGGCGGCAAAGGTCACGGCATGCTGCTCGGCGATGCCGACGTCGTGGTAGCGCTTGGGGAAGCGCTGCTCGAACTCGACCATGCCCGAGCCTTCGCGCATGGCGGGCGTGATGCCGACGAGGCGCTCGTCGGCCGTGGCCATGTCGCACAGCCACTGGCCGAAGACCTGCGTGAAGGTCGGCTTGGGCGGTGTGGCGGGCTTCTTCAGGCCCTCGGCCGGGTTGAACTTGCTGGGGCCGTGGTAGGCGATCGGGTCGGCCTCGGCGAGCTTGTAGCCCATGCCCTTCTTCGTGACCACGTGCAGGAACACGGGGCCCTTCATGTCGCGCAGGTTCTCGAGCGTGGGGATGAGCGAATCGAGGTCGTGGCCGTCGATCGGACCGAAATAGGTGAAGCCGAACTCCTCGAAGATGGTGCCGGGCACGACCATGCCCTTGGCGTGCTCCTCGAATCGGCGGGCCAGCTCGAAGAGCGGCGGTGCGTTCTTCAGCACCGTCTTGGCGGTGTCGCGCGCGGCGGCGTAGAACTTGCCGCTCATGAGACGCGCGAGGTAGCGGTTGAGTGCGCCGACCGGCGGCGAGATCGACATGTCGTTGTCGTT
>DASWSY010000007.1:0-2033 GCA_036402415.1 Rhizobacter sp.
GGCGGCCCCGTTCGACAACCGCAGCAGTGTGTGGACCCCGTTGCTGCACACGGTGTGGAAGTTCGACCCCAAGAGCCGCGACCAGGTGCGGATGAGCCTCACGCGCAGCTACCGCTCGCCGACGCTGCAGAACCTGATTCCGTACACGCGGCAGTCTCAGCCCAATTCCGAGACGCGCCCGGACAGGGCGGGCAACCCCGACCTGAAGCCCGAGCTGGCCACCGGCCTCGACGTGGCGATCGAGCGCTACCTCCCGGGCAGCGGCATCTTGAGCGCCAATGTCTTCCACCGAGAGATCAGCCAGTACATCCGCACCGTGACGTCGCTGGAGGGCACGCGCTACGTGTCGCGCATGCAGAACGTCGGCGACGCCACCACCCAGGGCCTCGAACTCGAGGCCAAGTTCCGCCTCAGCGACCTCGTGGCCGACGCGCCGGGCGTCGAGTTGCGCGCCAACGGCAGCGCCTTCCGCTCGAAGGTGAAAGGCACGCCCGGCCCCGACAACCGCATCGACCAGCAGGCCTCGGGCGTGGCCAACCTCGGCGCCGACTACCGCCTGCGCGGCACCGGCCTCACGCTCGGCGGCAACCTGAGCTGGCAGCCCGGCTACACCACCCGCATCAGCCCCACGCAATGGGTCACCCAGGGCCGAAAGCTGGTGGCCGACGCCTACGTGCTCTATGCCTTCAACCCCGGCCTGCAGCTGCGCGTGTCGGGCAGTAACCTCGCGGCGCGCGACTACCTCACCGGGAGCCGCTACGACGACACCGGCCCGGGCGGCAGCGGCGTGCGCGAAACCAGCGAGACCGACACCAGCTCCTACATCAGCTGGCAGGTGCGTCTGGAAATGAAGCTCTGAAGCTGTCTTGAGTCTGGGCACTGTCAATAATCAAGACAGTGCTTCTGACGCTGTGTCTGCAGATCAGGCGATGCGGACGAGAAAATGCGGCGCTTCTTCCCAGGCAATCTCGGTGTTTGCCCTGATCTGGTGCCTTTTGGCACAGGCTTTGCGCTTGATGCTCCCGCGAGCGGCACTCCAGCCGCTACAGACCCAGGAGACACCATGCCCATCGCCCCCCGCCGCGTTGCCCTCACCACCCTTGCCACGGCGGCCTTCGCCGCGCTGACCCTGGCCGCGCCGCTGGCCCAGGCCCAGTCCAAGAACGAGATCCGCATCGCCCACGTCTACGGCAAGACCGGCCCGCTGGAGGCCTACGCCAAGCAGACGCACACCGGCCTGATGATGGGCCTGGAATACGCCACCGGCGGCACGATGACGGTGGCCGGCAAGAAGCTCGTGGTGATCGAGAAGGACGACCAGGGCAAGCCCGACGTGGGCAAGAACCTGCTCGCCACCGCCTACGGCGACGACAAGGCCGACATCGCCGTCGGCACCACCGGCTCGGGCGTCGCGCTCGCCATGCTGCCGGTGGCCGAGGAGTACAAGAAGATCCTGCTCGTCGAGCCCGCGGTCGCCGACTCGATCACCGGCGACAAGTGGAACAAGTACATCTTCCGCACCGGCCGCAACAGCTCACAGGACGCGATCGCCAACGCGGTGGCGCTCGACAAGGCCGGCGTGAGCATCGCCACCCTCGCGCAGGACTACGCCTTCGGCCGCGACGGCGTGAAGGCGTTCAAGGACGCGCTCAAGTCGGCCAAGATCGTGCACGAGGAATACCTGCCCGTCGCCACCACCGACTTCACCGCCGGTGCGCAGCGCATCATCGACAAGCTGAAGGACGCCCCGGGCCGCAAGGTCATCTTCATCATCTGGGCCGGCGCGGGCAACCCGTTCAAGATCGCCGACCTCGACCTCAAGCGCTACAACATCGAGATCGCCACCGGCGGCAACATCCTGCCGGCCATGACCGCCTACAAGCAGTTCCCCGGCATGGAAGGCGCGGCCTATTACTACTTCGGCATCCCGAAGAACCCGGCCAACGAGTGGCTCGTGGCCAACCACTACAAGAAGTTCCAGACCCCGCCCGACTTCTTCACCGCGGGTGGCATGAGCGCCGGCATCGCACTGG
>DASWSY010000008.1:0-2247 GCA_036402415.1 Rhizobacter sp.
GCGTCACGTCGGACGGCTTGTGCCCGGCCTTCACCTCCGCAAAGCTCGGCACCGCGTGCGCCGCCCCGGCGCTCAGGCCGATTGCGAGCAGCAGTGCCGCGGCTTTCACGGTGCCACCTCCAGCGCCGCATTCGGCAGCTCGCCGAAGCTCTCGGGCGCATACATCGCCTCCACCCGCGACGGCGGCAGCGAGAACCTGCCGCCGTTGTTGAGCCGCACGGTGTACTCGATCACATGCTTGCCCTTGGGCAGGTAGTCGAAGTAGCTGCGGAAGGCCTCGAAGCTGCGCTCCTCGAACGCCGGCCAGGCGGTGCCGCTCTGCTTCTCGCCGGAAGTGGCGATGGACGAATCACGCCCCAGCCCCGAGCCCAGCAACGTGGCGCCGCCAGGCACCGGGTCGCTCACGACCACCCAGGTCATGTCGCTCTGCGCCTCGACTTCCAGGCGCACCCGCATCACGTCGCCGCGCGACCACTTGGCCTTGTCCTTCTGCTCGACGGCGCTCACGCTGCGTGTGAGGCTGTAGCCCGCACGCAGCGGCGCCTTGAGCGGAATCGCGGCCAGGCTCTGCACCGTGAGCCAGGGCTTGCCGCTGCCCTGCTGCACGACGTTGAGCGTGCCGCCCTTCTCGGGCCAGGCGAGCAGCGCGGCACCGCCTTCGGGCTGGCGTGCCCAGTCGACGCTTGCAGGCTTGCTGCCTTCCACGCTCGCGACGGTGTTGCCCGCGATCTTCACCGACTCGAACTTCGCCGCGAACTTGTCGAGCGCGAGCGAGCCCCACAGGTTGGCGGTGGTGGTGAGCCACGCGCCGCCGCGCTGGCGGGCGAGGCTGCCGACCACCATGCGCGGCAGGTCGTCGCGCCAGCCGGGCTCGTCGAGCACCGCGAGGATGAGCCGCGCCGCATTCGCATCGGCGCTGTCCATCAGCCACCACCAGAAGTCGCCGTCTTCGTTGCTGAAGCGCAGCGTGGTGCCGGCGTAGGTGAGGCGGCCGCGCAGGATCTGCTGCGCCTCTTCGAGCCGCTTGGCCTGGTCCGGCACGCCGTTCACGCGCTTCAGGATGTTGAGCCAGTCGATCACCGCGGCGGTGGGCCACTGGTTGGGCGTGAGGTTGATCGAGCCCAGCATGCGCGCCTGCGCGCGGCCGTGGCGCGACAGCGCTTCGATGGCGGCGAGCTTGCGCACGTCGAGGTCGGCCCGCGGCGACCAGAACTTGCGCTCGATGCGGCCTTCGACGAAGGCCGTCAAGCCGTCGAGCATCAGCGCCTGCGCCGACGGCGGCAGCTCGAAGCCCGCTTCGTGGGTGGCCGCGATCAGGTAGGCGGTGAGCCGATCGCTGCCACGCGCGCCGTCTTCCGCGCGCGGCGGGAAGTAGTTTGCGAGGCCGTCGCTGTCGAGGTAGGTGGGCAGCGTGTTGGCGACCGTGGCCCACAGCTTCGCGTCCTTCAGGCCGACGGCCTTCGAGGTCTTCTGCTCCAGGCAGGCGAAGGGGTAGGTCTCGAAGTAGCGGCGCAGGCCCGGCAGTGCGCCGGTGAGCCTGGGCTGCACGGCGACCTGCACGCCCCCGCGCTTCGGGCCGCTCGCGGGCAGCGCATCGGCCGGGGCGGCCACCGGCATCGACACCGTGCCGTCGAGCTGCTGCAAGCTGGCCTGCAGCACACGCACCGGCACCGCGGTGCTCACGAGCTGCGTCAGCTTGACCCGGTCCTTGGCCCGCTCCTTCGACTCTCCGATCTCGTCGGCGGTCGCTTCCCAGGCGATGCTCACGGCCTCGTGCGGCACCGCCACGCCCCAGCTCAGCTCCTTGGCGCTGCCGGCGGGAATGGCCACCTCCTGTGGCGCGAGTGCGATCGGCGTGCGGGCGATGTCGTCGCCGATGCGCGCCGTGCCTTGCAGCGTGGCGCGCACCTTCATCTCGCGCGTGGTGGTGTTGCGCAGTGTCAGCATCGCGCTGAACTGGTCGCCTTCGCGCACCAGCGGCGGCAGGCCGGGCAGCAGCTGCAGGTCCTGCGTGACGCGGATGCTGGCGCTGCCGGTGCCGAACTGCTGCGGGCCGGCGTCGGCGATCGCCACCAGCGAGAAGCTGGTGAGCGAGTCGTTGAGGGGCACCTCGATCACCGCTTCGCCGTTCGCGTCGAGAACGACGCGGTCTTTCCACAGGAGCAGGGTGTCGAAGAGTTCGCGCGTGGGGTTCTTGCCGCCCCCGCCCCCGGCCGCGACGGCTTTGCGGCCGTAGTGGCGCCGGCC
>DASWSY010000009.1:0-7006 GCA_036402415.1 Rhizobacter sp.
CACTTCGGCCAGCAGTGGCGACGCATGGCGCTCCAGGGCCATCGAGGAGAGCCCGTCACCGGCCACCAGCAGCAGGTCGCAGCCGGTCGCGTCGGGTTGCTGCTGCAGGGCGTGGAGCGATGCCTCGTCCAGGCGCCTGCCGAGGTCGGGCCGCAGCAGGTAGGTGGCGCGATCCGGCGCGGCGCTGTGCACGCGCAGCGTCGGCCAACCGTCAGCGTCCAGCCGCTCGCACAGGGCCGCCGCATCGAGCGGCAGGTGCACCGCGTCACGCGCCATCGCATGTGCCGCGCCGAAGCGCAGCAGCTCCGCGGTGGGCACGCTCACGCCCGAGCGGCCGAGTGCCACGCGCGCCGGGGTGTGGGCCCGAAGCGCCTGCCACGGGTCGGCGGTCACCGGCTCTTGGCTCATGGCATGGCCCCGACCTGCTCGATGAGGGCATGGCTGGCCGGCACCGCGCGCACGCGGCCCTGGCCGTCGGTGATGCCCATGCGCTGCAGCCAGGCCTCGAACTCGGGCGCCCGCTTCAGGCCCAGCAGCTCGCGCAGGTAGAGCGCGTCGTGGAAGGAGGTGCTCTGGTAGTTGAGCATCACGTCGTCGGCGCCGGGCACGCCCATGAGGAAGCTCAGGCCCGCGTTGGCGAGCAGGGTCATCAGCGCGTCCATGTCGTCGCTGTCGGCTTCGGCATGGTTGGTGTAGCAGACGTCGCAGCCGATCGGCAGGCCCAGCAGCTTGCCGCAGAAGTGGTCTTCCAGGCCGGCGCGGATGATCTGCTTGCCGTCGTAGAGGTACTCCGGCCCGATGAAGCCGACCACGGTGTTGACGAGCAGCGGCGAGAACGCCCGCGCCACCGCATAGGCGCGGGCCTCGCAGGTCTGCTGGTCGACGCCGTGGTGCGCGTTGGCCGAGAGCGCCGAGCCCTGGCCGGTCTCGAAGTACATGACGTTGGCGCTGGCGGGGTCGCCGACGGTGGCGCGGCGCAGCGACAGCGCGGCCTCGCGCGCTTCCCGCAGCAAGGCAAGGTCGATCCCGAACGAGGCATTCGCCTGCTGCGTGCCGGCGATGGACTGGAAGACGAGGTCGACCGGCGCCCCCTGCTCGATGGCCTGCACGGAGTTGGTCACGTGGGTCAGCACGCAGGACTGGGTGGGGATCTCGAAGCGGGCGATCAGCTCGTCGAGCCGCTGCAGCAGCGAGACGATCGCCGGCACCTTGTCGCTCGCGGGGTTGATGCCGATCACCGCGTCGCCGGCGCCATAGAGCAGGCCGTCGAGCGTGGACACCGCGATGCCGCGCGGGTCGTCGGTCGGGTGGTTGGGCTGCAGCCGCACCGCAAGGTGGCCGGGCAGGCCGATGGTGTTGCGGAAGCGGGTGACGACCCGGCACTTGCGGGCGACGAGGATCAGGTCCTGCTGGCGCATGAGCTTGCTCACCGCCGCCACCATCTCGGGCGTGAGGCCGGCCTGCAGCCGGGCCAGCGTGTCGCCGTCGGCTGCGTCGCTCAGCAGCCAGTCGCGAAGGCCGCCGACCGTCAGGTGCGACACCGCCTCGAACGCCGCGCGGTCGTGCGTGTCGACGATGAGGCGCGTGACCTCGTCGTCCTCGTAGGGAATGAGCGCCTCGTCGAGGAAGCGCGACAGCGGCAGCTCGGCGAGGCACATGCGCGCCGCCATGCGCTCGGCGGCGCTCTCGGCGGCGATGCCGGCCAGGCGGTCGCCCGACCGTTCGGGCGTGGCCTTGGCCATCACCGTCTTCAAGTCGGCGAAGGCCCAGGTCTGCGGGCCGATGCGGTGGCGGTAGGGCATGGCCGCACCCTACGCCAACGCGTGTGAAACCGCTAGCGCCGATGGGTGGCGTTGTCCTTCTCTTCGCCGGAGCGTGTCTGCGCGTCGAGCCCGCGGTCCGGCGACTCGAAGGTCTGCTGCTCTTCGCCGCTCGGCTCGATCAGCTCCTCGATGATGAAGTTGCCATAGCGCTGCGCGCGTTCGGCGTGGAAGCGGCGCGCGATGTCGGCCACCTGCGTCCATTGCGCCTCTTCGCCGGCCTTCACGACCAGGAAGCTGTAGCCCTCGTCGGCCAGCTCGCCGCGGGCGCGGGCGAGGTTGACCTCCTGGCCCAGGTTGGCGATGGGGCTGGCCTTGGCGAGGTCGATGTCGACCTGCTCGCGCATCTGTTCGGCGGTGTAGGAGGTGATGTCTCCATCACCGTCGAACCCGGCCTGCCGCAAGGCGTCGGCCGCGCCGTCCATGTCCTGGGAGGTGGGAAACGACACGATCACGTGGCCGACGGGGGCGAAGACGCCCAGGGTCTCGGGTTGGGATTTCTTGTCCATGGCGATGCTCCAGTGCGGCCCGGCGGGCCGTTTCGTCGCATGGTCCCCATGCCGGCGAGGTGCGTCACCCGGACGGGGGCGCAACGGACTGTCGGCGATCGCCTACGGCGGGCCTGGCGTTCAGGGCAGGGTGCGCAGGCCCGCCTGCCACAGCGGCCAGGCGGCCTCGAAGGGGGTGGCGGCCGCCGTGAAGGCGCTCGGGTCGGCCGCCAGGCGCACCCAGGCCAGGGTGTCGTGGTGGTTGCCGGCCGGCCCGCCGTCGTCGCGGAAGCGGCTGAGCCACGCGTGCACCGCGGGGTAGTGTTGCGGATGCCGGTGCTGCGTCCAGGCCAGGCCCACGAGGTCGGCGTAGCCTTCCTCGCGGCGGGTGTGCTGCATGTGCTGCCATTGCTGGCGCAGGGTGGCGTCGTCGGTCTCGCGCAGTTCGCGCGGGGGCGTGAAGCCGGCGGGCACGGTGTGCCAGGCGCCGCGCACGTAGCGCCAGCAGTGGCCGAGCTCATGCGCTGCCATGGCCTCGACCACCGGCACGAGCAGGGGCGCGGGAATGGCGTGCAGGGTGCTTTCGGCCTCGGGGTTGCCGCGCAGGGTGAGCACGAGCTTGCAGCGGCCGTCGACATAGGCCATGGCGAGTGGCGCTTCGCCGGCGGCCGGCTGCGGCTGGACCACGATGTCGAGCGGCAGGGCCTGCTGGCGTGCGTAGGTGACCACCGGCCAGGCCAGGCGCAGCCAGCGCTGTTCGAGCTCGGTGAGGCCGCTGTCGGCCGCGGCCCGGGCCGGGGCGAGCAGGGCACACGCCAGCGCGCACAGCAGCGGCAGGGCGTTCAGGGCGGGCTTGCACATGTGCCCATTGGACCGGTGCGCACGCGCGGCCAAGCCCCGAAGAGTGCGGAGTAAGCACGACTTTTCAGGGCCTTGCCGTCTTGACCGGCCTTGGCGGGCGGCTACCCTAGGCGCGCGCCTGCCGCTTCGACATGAAGAGATTCCAAGCCCTGCTGGACCAGCTCACGCTGGGCCTCGACAACCAGACCTACACGCTCGAACAGTCGTCCGAGCTGGTGTGCCGGCACATCCAGGGCGAGCTGCAGTGTTCGCAGGTGAGCGTGTGGCTGATGGAGGAGCGCCCCGAGGGGGCCACGCTGCGCCACCAGACCGGCTACGACGGCCCGAGCGGGCGCGTGCTGGTGGCGAGCCACGCGGTGTGCCGCCCCGACCTCCTGCCCTACGTGCAGGTGCTGACGCAGCAGGGCGTGTTTGCGAGCGACGATGCCCTCGCCGACGAACGTCTGGGCGGCCTGCGCGAGACCTTCCTCGCGCCGCTCGACCTGCGCTCGGTGCTCTACGCGACCATCGGCACCAACGGCAACACCTCGGCGCTCTTGGCCTGCGCCGAGCGCGGCGGCACGCGGCGCTGGACGGCGCACGAGATCCGCACCCTCAAGGCCTGTGCCGACGCCATCTCGCTGCGGCGTGCGCGCCGCCACCGCCGCGAGGCCGAGGCCGCGTCGCTCGCACAGCGCCTGCTGCAGTTGCAGGCGGTGCCGCCCGTGGATGTGGAGCCGGGCGACGCCGGCTGAGGCTCAGAGCCCCAGGCGCTGGGGCGAGAGGTACTGCTGGCGGTAGACCTCGAAGGGCAGGCTGTCGCCGGCCTCGACCGCCTGTTGCTCGCGAACCGAGGCGTCGGCCATCTGCGCGAAACGTGCCGCGTCGTCGGGCGCGAGCGGCAGGGCCAGCAGCGCGGCTTGCGTCTGCCGGCTCTGCGCCAGGGTGAATTGCGGGAAGCTGTGCGCGAAATCGTGCGCCATGGCGCCCAGCACGCGGGCCGAGGGCGTGAGGCTCGCGTCGGCCAGCAGCTCGCGTGCGGCCACGAGCGCGGCCTGGTACAGCTCGCCGCCATGCGCGGCGTCGAGTGCCGCGGCGATGGGCCGACACTCGTCGACGAGCTGCTGGCCCCATTCGACGAGCGCCACCTCCTGCGTGCCCCGCTCCAGCCGGAGGCCCGGCTCGCGCCCGCGCGCTGCGGTGCGGTGCTGGTTGCGCCCGAGCGCGGCGATCTCGTCGGGCGTGTCGGGGGGGCTCGCGCTCAGCAGGCAGTGCAGCAGGAAGACGTCGAGGAAGCGCACCGTCTCTGCAGTGATGCCGATGGGCACGAAGGGGTTCAGGTCCATCAGGCGCACTTCGACGTATTCGACGCCGCGTTCGCGCAACGCGTGCAGCGGGCGCTCGCCGGGGAAGATCACGCGCTTGGGGCGGATGGTGCCGTAGAACTCGTTCTCGATCTGCAGCAGCGAGGTGGCGAGCTGGTTGTACTCGCCGCCCGGGTTCTGCACGCCGATGGCGGCGTAGGCGGGGTAGGGGCGCGTGAGCGCGTCCTGCAGCGAGGCACCGTAGCTCGCCAGCCCGTTGTAGCTGACCTTGAGGCTGGCCTGCGCGTCGCTCTGGTAGCCCAGGCGCCCCATGCGCAGCGAGGTGCCGTGCGGCATGTACAGCGTGTCGGGCGCGAGCGGATGCAGCTCGTGCGGCCGGCCTTCGACGAAGCTCGCGCCGACCGCGGGCGAGGCGCCGAAGAGGTAGAGCAGCAGGAAGGAGTGGCGGCGGAAGTTGCGGATCAGCGAGAAGTAGCCTTCGTCCGACACGCCCGGCAGCGACCAGTTGTAGTGGATGCCCGAGATGGTCTGCATGCGCCGGCCGTAGCGGTGGCCGAGGCCCATGCGGTAGACGCTCTTGGCGCGCCCCACGTTCGAGTTGCCGTAGCGCCCGAGCGGGATGGTCTCGTCGGCGGGCAGGTGGCAGGGCATGCTCGACACCCACAGCAGCTCGTCGCCCGCGCCGCGCATCACCTGGTACACGGCCTGGTGGATCTGCGTGAGCTCGCCCAGGCAGGCTTCGATGCCGGCGTGCGCGCCGGTCACGAGTTCGAGCTGCGACTCGCTGAAGTCGGTGGTGATGTGCGGGTGCGTGAGGGCCGAGCCGAGCGCGGCCGGGTGCGGCGTGAGTGCGAGCGCGCCGTTGGGCTGCACGCGCAGGCTTTCCTTCTCGATGCCACGTCGGATGCCGGTTAGCACCTCTTTCGGCAGGGCACGCAGGCGCTCCTGAAGCTGGCTCATGCGCGGTTCTCCTCGTTCCTCATCGGGGTGCGGAAGGTAGCAGAGCCGTCCGGGCCGTGTGCCCGGCGGGTTGATCGGACTTGTGTTATCTCAAGCGGGCAGGAGCTTGACGTGCAGGCGACCGCCGCGCTCCACGAGCTGCAGCAGGCGGTCGATGTTGGGATGCTTGCCGGGGTGGGCGCGCGCATCGGCGGTGTGCTCGGCGTAGAGCGACAGGCCCTCGTGCGCGGCCTCCACGGTGATCGCGCCGAAGCGCTGCGCCAGCGCGTGGTACACGGCCACCGAGCCGGCGGAGCCGGGCTTGTTGTCGAGCGTGGCGCTGACCGCGCCGCTGTCGTCGAGCAGCTGCAGGCCGGCCAGGTGGGCCACGGGTGGAAGGGTCTTGAGGTTGTCGGCGAAGGCCATGGCAGCGTCCTCAGGTCACCGACTGGAAGAGCGCCAGCGTGCGTTCGAAGGCGAGGCGCGCGCTCTCGGGGTCGTAGTCCTTGCGGCGGTCGGAGTTGAAGCCGTGGCCGGCGTCGTACAGGTGGACCGGCACCTCGGGGTGCGCGTCGATCACCTTCTGCACGCTCTCGAGCGGAATGCTCGCATCGTGCTTGCCGAAGTGCAGGATGGTCGGACACCGGGGCTGCTCGTTCGCGAACTGCGGCACGAGGCTGCCGTAGTAGCCCGAGGCGGCCGAGAGGCCGGTGCAGCGGCACGCGGCGGCCCATGTCACCGAGCCGCCGTAGCAGTAGCCGGTGATGAAGACCGGGCCCTTGCCGGCCAGGGCATCGATGCAGGTCTGCGTGTCGGTCACCGAGAGCTGGAAGGGGTGCAGCTCGCGCGCCACCTTCATGGCCTTGGCGCGGTCCTCGTCGCTGTAGGTGGCCTGGAAGCCGGGTGCCTCGCGGTCGTAGATGGCGGGCGCCAGCACCTCGAAACCCTGGTCGGCAAAACGGTCGGCCTGTTCCTTGATGTGCTCGGTCACGCCGAAGATCTCCTGGATCAGCACCAGCCCGCCGCGGCGCTGGCCCTTGGGCTGCACCTGGTAGACGCCGATCGAGGCGCCATCGCTCATCGTCATCTGGATCATGCTGCCGCGTGTGCTCATGGGCTTCTCCGGTTGCAGGGTGGGGCCGCAATATACGGCCTTGTCCGTGACGGTGCTGGGGGCGGGGAGAACCTGCTGGACACGCCTCACGGCCTTAAGTTGCACAACACAACTTATTGCGCTATGCTGAACTCACGTCAAAGGAGAACACCATGAGCCGTCTCACCACCCCCAGAACGCAGCTCCTCGTCATCGACCCGCAGAACGACTTCTGCGACCTGCCCGAATCCATCCGCCCGACCGACCCGCTGACCGGCCAGCGCCTGGCCCCCACGTTGCCGGTGGCCGGCGCACACGCCGACATGCAGCGCCTTGCGGCCTTCATCCGCGACACGAGCACGGTGTGGAGCGACATCGCCATCACGCTCGACTCGCACAACCGCCTGCACATCGCCCACCCCACCTTCTGGCAGAAGGGCGACGGCAGCGCGGTCGCGCCCTTCACCGCCATCAAGGCCGAGCAGGTGCGCGCCGGCGAGT
>DASWSY010000010.1:0-1858 GCA_036402415.1 Rhizobacter sp.
AGGCGCCCGATGGCCGGCTCTTCGTGGCGCTGCAAGGGGGTGACTTGCGCATCGTGAGGAACGGGTCCTTGCTGCCGACACCCTTTGTGCGCCTGAGCGTCGATTCGTCCGGCGAGCGGGGGCTGATCGGCGTGGCCCTGCACCCGAACTTTGCGTCGAACGGGTTCGTCTACGTCTACTACACGCGCGTCAACGGCTCGGCGCGCAACAACCGCATCAGCCGCTTCACCGCGAGCGGCGACGTGGCGGCCGGCGGCGAGACGGTGCTGGTCGATCTGCCCAACCTGTCGAGTGCGACCAATCACAACGGGGGCGCGATGCACTTCGGGCGCGACGGCAAGCTCTATGTCGCGGTGGGCGACAACGCCGACAGCGCGAGAGCGCCCAATCTCAACGATCCCTTCGGCAAGATGCTGCGCTTCAACGCCGACGGCAGCATCCCGACCGACAACCCGTTCTACAGCGCGCCGGCGACCATCGTCGATGCCATCTGGGCGCGCGGCCTGCGCAACCCCTTCACCTTTGCCGTGCGGCCCGGCGACGGGCGCATGCACATCAACGACGTCGGCCAGGCCCAATGGGAAGAGGTCAACCTCGGCGTGCCGGGCGCCCACTACGGCTGGCCCTCGACCGAAGGGCCCACCAACGCCGCTGGCGTGACGAGCCCACTGTTCGCGTATGACCACGACAGTGGCAACGCCGGCGGCATGGGCGGCTTCTTCAGCGGTTGCGCCATCACCGGCGGCGCCTTCTATACAAGCACGGGCAACTTCCCTGCGGCCTACCGCGACAGCTACTTCTTCACCGACTTCTGCAACCCGGTGATCGGCCGCGTGGACCTGGCCAACGGCAACGCGGCCTATGCCTTCGGGCGGGTGTCGGGCTGGCCGGTGGGCATGCTGGTGGGGCGCGACGGGGCGCTCTACGTGCTGACGCAGTCGAACATCATCCGCTTCGCCGTGCCCTGATGGTCATTCGCCGACCGGCTCGCCGCGCATCGCCGCCTCGACCACCTCGCGCTGGAGCGGCGAGGCGAAGGTCTCGATGAAGTCGTAGACGAAGGCGCGCAGGAAGCTGCCGCGCCGCACGGCGAGCTTGGTGAGGTTGACGGCAAAGAGATCGCGGGCGTCGATCGCGCGCAGGTTGCGGTCGCGCTCCTCGTCGAACGCGATCGAGGCGACGATGCCCACGCCGAGCCCGAGCTCGACGTAAGTCTTGATCACGTCGGCGTCCATGGCGGTCAGCACCAGGTCGAACTCGAGGCCGGCGGCCTGGAAGGCCTCGTCGATGTGCAGCCGGCCGGTGTAGCCGGTGCCGTAGGTGATGACCGGGAATTGCGCCAGGCGCTGCAGCGTGAGCGGGCCGCCTTCGAGCAGCGGATGGCCCGGCGGCACGATGACGCTGTGCGTCCAGCGGTAGCAGGGCAGGGCCACCAGCGCGTCGTATTGCGCGAGCGCTTCGGTGGCGATGCCGATGTCGGCCTCGCCCGAGATCAGCATTTCGGCCACCTGCTTGGGCGAGCCCTGGTGCAGGTTGAGCGTGACCTGCGGGTAGCGCTGGCGGAAGTCGCGCACGGCGCCGGGCAGGGCGTAACGCGCCTGCGAGTGGGTGGCGGCGATCGACAGGCGGCCGTGCACGGCCTGGGTGAACTCCTCGCCGGCGCGCCGCAGGTTCTCGGCGTCGTTGAGCATGCGTTCGACGATGGGCGCGACCACCTCGCCGACGGCGGTGAGCGAGGTCAGGCGCTTGCCAGCGCGCACGAAGAGGTCGACGCCCAGTTCTTCCTCCAGTTCGCGGATCTGCCGGCTGACGCCCGGCTGCGAGGTGTGCAGCACCTTGGAGACCTCGGTCAGGTTGA
>DASWSY010000011.1:0-1571 GCA_036402415.1 Rhizobacter sp.
CCACCGGGCGATAGGGCTGAAGCAGCGTGAGACGTCCTGCGCCGATGTAGGGCAGCAGCATGGCTTGCAGTACCGCCAGGCCCACGCGCGGCTCAGCGCAGAGGCGGCTCACCCAGCCGGCGCCGGGATTCAGGTCGCTCCAGGCGCGGGCGCCCTCGGTGAGCGGATAGTGGTCGCGATAGAACTGGCGGATGCCGTTGCGCAATGCGCGGTAGCGCCGCGTCACCCCGAACTGCTCCACCCAGGTGTGCTCATCGGGCGGCACCGCCTGCGAGGTGAGCTGCCCGCCGATCCAGTCGTATTCCTCGCTCATCACCACCGTGCGGCCGGCTGACAAGGCGCCCAACGCAGCAGCCACGCCCCCAAGACCGCCGCCAACTACGAGGATGTCCGTCTTCAGTTCTTTCATGTGCTGTCGTGCCGTGAGGAGAGTGGCTTCAGGCGGGTGCAGGGCCCAGTGTTTCGCCGCGAATGGGCTCGCATGGCAGCAGCACCTGCTGCACCGCGTCGCCGACGCCCTGCTCGATGCGGCGCACCAGGCTCGCGGTGGCTCGGCGGCCCATTTCTTCGCGTGGAATGACGAAGGAGGCAAAGCGAGTGGGATGGGCCTCGACGCGAAAGTGCGAACCCAGCGCCACCAGGGAAAAATCGGCCGGCAGCGACAGGCCGCGGGCACGCGCCGCCGCTTCCAGCCGCAGGGCGTCTACCAGCTCGACGCAGAAGACGGCCGTGGCGCCGCGCTCGAGCAGGGTATCGAGCAGTTGCGTCTCGGGCACGCTCATGTCCTGCTCCGCCATCACCAGTTGCAGGTCTTGGCCGAGCGCCGACTGAAATCCCGTCCATCGGTCCGCCGTGGATTCGGCGGGGCCGGTGGCGCCCAGGTAGGCCAGCCGGCGGTGGCCGAGCGTGCGCGCCTGCTCCACCAGCGCGGCCGTGGCGGTGGCGTAGTCGCCGCCCACGTAGGGCACCGGGCCACCCGCGTCGTCGCGCCGTCCGATGGCCACGAAGGGAAAGTTGCCAGCCACCAGGCGCGTCAGTTCCTCGCGGTCGAAGCTCTTGCCCAGCACGATGCAGCCGTCGGCGATGCGCAGGCGGTTCTCTTCCGAAAAGATCTTTCGCTCGCCCGGAGCGCCCGCGCCGGTGAGCAGCAGCAGGTCGTAGTGCAGCGCCTGCGCTTCTTCCTCGATGCCGAACAGGAAGGGCAGGAAGAAATCGGCGTGTGCGCTGGGAAAGGCCGGCTCGTAGGTGAACACGCCGAGGATGCGGTTGGTGCCCTTGGCCATGCGCCGTGCGATGGGGTCAGGCACGTAGCCGGTTTCGCGAATGATCTTTTGCACCCGCTCGCGCGTTTCCAGCGGAATGCGTGCCTGGGCTGCCGCGTTGCCGTTGAGCACCAGCGACACCGTGGCCTGGCTCACGCCGGCCAGGCGAGCGATGTGTTGCTGTGTGAGGCGCGAGGTGGCGGCCATGGGTGCTATCAAATGCTGCTGATTACGTTGCTTATGCGTATGAGCGGAATGCTAATTCGCATAAGCAACCAGACCAAGGCAGATTTGATTGGGACTTTCCCC
>DASWSY010000012.1:0-4726 GCA_036402415.1 Rhizobacter sp.
CGCCGGTGGGCACGGCGGAGCCGCGCATGGTCTTGGTGCGCAGCGCCTCGATGTCGATCGCGTGGTACACGGCCTGGCGCACGCGCTTGTCCTTGAACGGATTCTTGCCCTTCACGCTGGAGAAGAGCAGTTCGTCGCGCTTCTGGTCCATGCCGAGGAAGATGGTGCGCAGCTCCGGGCCTTGCATGACCTTGAGCTTGGGCGAGGCCTTGATGCGATCGACGTCCTGCAGCGGTACTGGCTCCATCACATCGACTTCACCCGAGAGCAAGGCGGCCACGCGCGTGGCGGCGTTGCCGATGGGCGTGAAGATCACCTCGGTGACGTTGGTGTCGACCTTGTCCCAGTAGGTGCCGTGGCGCACGAGCACCGTGCGCGACCCCGGCTGGCGCTCCTTGAGACGGAAGGGCCCCGTGCCGTTGGCCTTGAAGCTCGCCGCGTTCTCGATGCCCTTGCGGCGGTCGACGGGGTTCTGCGCCTTGTTGTCCTCGCACCATTTCTTGCTCATGACGAAGACGTTGGTGAGCACGTCGGGCAGGATGGGGAACGGCGTGAGGGTCTCCACCTCCACCGTGTGCGTGTCGATCTTGCGCACCTCCTTGAAGGTGTTGGTGTAACCCTGCATGTCGGAGCCGGGGCCGGCGGCGCGGTTGAAGGAGAACACCACGTCGTCGGCGGTGAAGGGCGTGCCGTCGTGGAAGGTCACGCCGCGCCTCAACTCGAAACGCCACACGGTCGGCTTGGGCTGGCTCCACTTCGTCGCCAGACCGGGCGTGAGGCCGAGCTTCTTGTCGCGCGCGACCAGGGGCTCGTAGATGTTGTTGGTGAACGTGAGCTGCAGCGATTCGTTCAGCGAATGCGGGTCCATCGACTGCGCATCGCCCTGGTTGGCGACACGCAGCGTCACGGCTTGCGCCGCACCCGTCGCCATCAGCAGGCCCAAGATCACCGAGACACATTGATTCCGCTTCATCGTCTGTCCTCCGATAGCACTCAGATGGAACGCGCTGCGCCCGAGGCATCGGCGCGCAGGCGCGGGTCAACCGCGAAGTACAACAGGTCCACCACCAGGTTGATGGTGACGAACACCAGGGCGATCAGGCACAGGTAGGCGGCCATCACCGGCACGTCGGCAAAGGCCACCGCCTGGATGAAGAGCAGGCCCATCCCCGGCCACTGGAACACCTGCTCGGTGATGATCGAGAAAGCAATCAGCGAGCCCAACTGCAGGCCGGTGATCGTGATGACGGGCACGAGCGTGTTCTTCAGCGCATGGCCGAAATAGACCAATCGATCCGGCAAGCCGCGTGCGCGCGCGAAGCGGATGAAGTCGGTGCGCAGCACCTCCAGCATCTCGGCACGCACGAGGCGCATGATGAGCGTGAGCTGGAAGATCGCCAGCGTGATGGCCGGGAGGATGAGGTGCTTCCAGCCGTCCAACGTTGCAAAGCCCGTGGTCCACGGTCCGACCTCGGTCACGTCGCCACGGCCAAAGCTCGGCAGCCACTGGAGTTGCACCGCGAAGACCAGGATCAGCAGGATGCCGATGAGAAAGGTCGGCAGCGAGACCCCGAGAAGAGACACCATCATCATGAGCTGCGAGCTCGCCGTGCCGCGTCTCAGCGCTGCATAGACCCCCATCGGAATGCCCAGCAGCAGCGCCAGCACCGCCGCGACGAGCGCCAGCTCCAGCGTGGCCGGGAACCGCTCGATCAGCAGGCGCGACACCTTCTGGCCCTGCTTGAGGCTGAGGCCGAATTCGCCCTGCACCGCGTTGCCGACGAAGCGGGCGAATTGCACGGGAAAGGGTTTGTCGAGCCCCAGGTCGGCGCGCAACTGCTCTCGCTGCACGGGCGTGGCGTCTTGCCCCAGGAGGTGGGTGACCGGGTCCCCGACGTACTGGAACAGCATGAACGCGATGAACGCCACGGCCAGCATGACGGCGATCGCTTGCGCAAGGCGGCGGACGATGAAGACGAGCATCTCGGCAGGTTTGTACAACGAGACGGCTGTGCGGCGCGCAAAGCCAATAAAAAGGCCACCCGAAGGTGGCCTTTGAGCGTCGGATCTCGAAAGAGATCAGAAGCGGTGACGCACGCCCAGGGCGAAGGCGCGGTTGTTGGTGAATCCAACACCAGGAGCGGCAGCGCCGTCCTTCTTCGCCTGGCCGAAGTCGGCGTACAGGTTGGTACGCTTGCTCAGGTAGTAGTCGTAGCCGATACCGACCTTGGTTTCATCACGATCGTCTTCCGGGCTCAGGCGAGCCACGGCGAACTTCAGCGTGCCGGGGCCGATGGGGGCGGTCAGACCGAACTGCAGCCAGGTGTTGGTGTCGTTGTTGTTGAGGCCGTTCTTCGAACGAGCCACGTACAGCATGGGCTTGACCACACCGAAGTTCCAGTGGAACGCGGCGTTGATCAGAGACGAACCATCACCGTTGCCGCCAGCAGCGGGCAGGGGGCCACCGTTGATCTTCTCGTAGCCGACGCCGACGTAGATCGGGCCGCTCGTGAACTCGACGTTCAGGCCATCATCACGGCCCACAGTGCCCGAGCCCTCGCCCAGACCGGTGGCCAGGTTGGCGGTGAAGCCGCCCCAGTTCGGGGTCTTGTAGCCCACGGTGTTCGACGAGCGAACGCCAGCGCCCGTCGGGCCAGGGGTCAGGAAGCCAGCCCACGAACGCGAGCCCATCTGGCCCACGCCGTCCCAACCGAACGGGTCGGACTTGAGCGACACCCAGAACGCCGGGGTGTACCAGCGGCCGAGGTACACGCTACCGGCAGCAGCGTGGGTGAGCTGAACGTACGAGCCACCTTCCCAGAAGGGGTTCGTGCTGGAGGTCGCTGCTTCACCGGTGTCGGGGCGGAAGCGATGTTCGATCAGGAATTGAGCCGACAGGCCGCCACCCAGATCCTCGTTGCCGCGGAAGCCCAGGCGCGAGGTGGTCGACTGGCGAAGCTGCCAAGCCTTGGAGGTGCCGTTGGCGCCGGTGTTGACCGCCGTGCCGCCGTTGCCCTTCGACACGGCCTGGTCGAGCACACCGTAGACGGTGACCGACGACTGTGCCGACGCAGCGCCAGCAAACGCGCCCAGCACTGCGAGAGCGAGCAGAGATTTTTTCATTGCGACTATCTCCTAAGTTGAACAAGAGGTCCCGGTCTCTCCCCGTGGGTGCACCGGGCCGAACTCCTCAGCGGAAGTTGGCGTATTCCACCAGACGCCCCTGTCGCTGCAAAGCGTGACAACCGCAAAACAAATGTGAATGTTGTCGGCACACAACGAGAGAAAAAGAGCCTGCCGACACCATGGAAACACCCATGAATCCACGTCAAAACCGGCGGCAAAAAGTCGCCGTTCGCCTAGGGTAATCTCGGGGGCATGACGCTCACACGACACGCCCGCGCCCCTTCCGCGCTTGATGACTGGATCAGCGCAGCAGACAACGCGCTGCGGACCCTTTCGGGCGCCTATTCCGCAGGGCGACCCACGCCACGAGCCAAGGAAAACCCTGAGGAGCTCAGCGAACCCGAATCGCGCTTGTCGGCTTCCTTGATGCGCGTCAACCATGTGGGCGAGATCTGCGCACAGGCGCTCTACAACGCCCAACTGCTCGCCACACGCAACACGGGCCTGCGCGAAAGTTTTCGACAGGCCGCCAACGAAGAAACAGACCATCTCGCGTGGACACACCAACGGCTGCGCGAGCTCAACGCCAGGCCGAGCGTGCTCAACCCGTTGTGGTACGCAGGAGCCTTCGGCATCGGTCTCGCGGCGGGGCGCATCGGCGATGGCACGAGCCTCGGGTTCGTCGTCGAAACGGAGGCCCAGGTGGAGCAGCACCTCGCATCGCACCTCGACCGCCTGCCCGTGGCCGATACCCCGTCGCGCGCCATCGTCGAGCAGATGAAGGTGGACGAAGCACAGCACGGCGCGCAGGCGCGGCTTGCGGGTGCCGTGGAACTGCCCTCGCCGGTGCGCTGGGCCATGCGGGCCGCCGCCAAGGTGATGACGACGACCGCGCACTACCTCTGAGTCGCCCCGCTCAGACTTCCTGGATCTCGTAGCTCGTCGTCATCTCGGCCGTCTTGGCGAGCATGGCGCTGGCGGAACAGTACTTCTCGTGCGACATCTGGATGGCCCGCTGCACCGCCGCCTCGGCCAGCCCTTTGCCCGACACCACGAAGTGCATGTTGATCCGCGTGAAGACCTTCGGGTCGGTGACTGCCCGCTCGGACGTGAGCCTGGCCTGACAGCCCCGCACGTCATGCCGGCCGCGCTTGAGGATCAGCACGACGTCGTAGGCGGCGCAAGCGCCCGTGCCCGCCAGCACCGTCTCCATCGGCCGTGGCGCGAGGTTTCGGCCACCGCCCTCGGGCGCCCCGTCCATCACCAGCACATGACCGCTGCCGGTTTCGGCCATGAACGTCATGCCGCTCGCGGCCACCCAGTTGATCGTGCATTCCATGTGAAATCCTGCTGCTCAAAGCCAAAGACGGTGATTGTGCGACCCCGCCCGCGGGCGGTTAGCGGGGCGAAATTTATTGCAGCGCAACAAGCACGCAGGTACACTCGCGCCATCGATGTAAACCCTGAACCCCAGGCTGTACATCACCGTTTGTCTCCTCCACCTCCTCCATTGGTGGATTCAGCCCAAGGCAGCAATGCCTTGGGCTTTTTTCTGCGCGCGGCACACATGAGGGCCTGCCTTATGATCCCGCGCCTCGTT
>DASWSY010000013.1:0-1669 GCA_036402415.1 Rhizobacter sp.
TCCAAGGGATTCTTCAGGTACGGCCCTCGGCCGTTGACGTCAGCTCCGGCGTCGAGGCTGCCAAAGGCATCAAGGATGCTGCAGCCATCCGCCGGTTTTGCGAGGCCGTCCGCGAGGCGGACGCGCGCATCGCAGACTCAGCCACCTGAAAGCGAGACACCAGATGTTGAACTACCAGCAGCCCGACGCCCGTGGGCACTTCGGGCCCTATGGCGGCACCTTCGTCGCCGAAACCCTGATCCACGCGCTCGATGAACTCAATGCCGCCTATGAAGCGGCCCGCAAGGATCCGGCCTTCGTCGCCGAGTTCGCGTACGAGCTCAAGCACTTCGTCGGCCGTCCGAGCCCGATCTATCACGCCGCGCGCCTGAGCCGCGAGCTGGGCGGCGCGCAGATCTACCTGAAGCGCGAAGACCTGAACCACACCGGCGCGCACAAGGTCAACAACACCATCGGCCAGGCCCTGCTCGCCAGGCGCATGGGCAAGCCTCGTGTCATCGCCGAAACCGGCGCCGGCCAGCACGGCGTGGCCACGGCCACCGTCTGCGCGCGCTACGGCATGGAGTGCGTGGTCTACATGGGCAGCGAAGACGTCAAGCGGCAGTCCCCCAACGTCTACCGCATGAACCTGCTCGGCGCGCGCGTGGTGCCGGTCGAGAGCGGCTCCAAGACCCTGAAGGACGCGCTCAATGAAGCCATGCGCGACTGGGTCACCAACATCGAGAACACCTTCTACATCATCGGCACCGTGGCCGGCCCGCACCCGTACCCGGCGATGGTGCGTGACTTCCAGCGGGTGATCGGCGACGAGTGCCTGGTGCAGATGCCCGAGATGATCCAGCGCCAGCCCGACGCGGTGATCGCCGCCGTGGGCGGGGGCTCGAACGCGATGGGCATCTTCTATCCCTACATCCCGCACGAGAAGACGCGCCTGATCGGCGTCGAAGCCGCAGGGCAGGGCCTCGATTCGGGCAAGCACGCCGCCAGCATCAGCCGCGGCACGCCCGGCGTGCTGCACGGCAACCGCACCTACCTGCTGCAGGACGACAACGGCCAGATCACCGAGACGCACTCCATCTCGGCCGGCCTCGACTATCCCGGCGTCGGCCCCGAGCACGCCTATCTGAAGGACATCGGCCGCGCCGAATACGTCGGCATCACAGACGAGGAGGCGCTCAAGGCCTTCCACCGCCTGTGCCGCACCGAGGGCATCATCCCGGCGCTCGAGTCGTCGCACGCCGTTGCGCAGGCCATCAAGATGGCGCCGACGATGAAGCCGGACCAGCACCTGCTCGTGAACCTCTCCGGCCGCGGTGACAAGGACATCGGCACGGTGGCCGACCTGTCCGGCGCCGAATACTTCGACCGCCCGTCTCAGGCCGGCCGCACGGTCAAGGGGGCCGCATGAGCCGCATCCAGCCCGTGCTCCGCGCGCTGAAGGCACAAGGCCGCAAGGCGCTGATCCCCTACGTGACCGCTGGAGATCCTTACCCCGACGCCACCGTGGACCTCATGCTGGCCATGGCGAAGGCAGGCGCCGACGTGATCGAACTCGGCGTGCCGTTTTCCGATCCGATGGCCGATGGTCCGACCATCCAGCGCAGTTCTGAACGCGCGCTGGCGCGTGGTGCCGGCCTGTCCTACGTGCTCGAATGCGTGCGCGAGTTCC
>DASWSY010000014.1:0-3868 GCA_036402415.1 Rhizobacter sp.
CGGCACCGGCCGGGCCGACCCGGCCAGCCTGATCGCTGCGCTGCGCATGGCGCGGCGGCTGGCCGGCTGACGCCACCCCTTACTTGCTAATGGCCGTGAGTGCCGCGAGCTGCTTGCGCGCCCGCGCGGTTGCGCGCTCGATCAGGTAGGAGCTTTCGAAGGCCTTGAAGCGCCCGGTCTCGCACATGCGCGAGAGCATGCGCGCGGTGAGCGACACCGTCTCGGTGTGGCGCTTGCCGCGGGTGAAGACAAAGAACGCGCGCCCGGGGCTCACGTAGCTCAGGCGAACCTTCTGCCACTGGTCGTTCAGGTGCATGCGGTACGCGAAGCCGAGCTTCACGTGGTCCATCAACTGCGCGCCCTGGGTGGGCTCGGCCGGCTCCGACGTGAGCTCGAGGTTGATGTCGAGCGTGGCTGCCAGGTCGAGGTTCAGGTCGACCGGCTGCGTGTCGGGAGCGCTGTTGACCGGCTCGGGCTCGGGCTCGGCGGCCGAGAGGTCGATGTCGACCTCTTTCGACCAGTCGACGGCGGTCTCGCTCACGAGACCGATCTGCTGCGCCTCGGTGTCGGAGAACTGCGGCTCGAGCGCGGCCGTCCCCGTGGTGCCGCCGGTGCTCGTGATCGGCACGTCGCGCAAGAGCGCGTCGGGCTCCGGCACCGGCGTGTTGAACACACCCTCGACCTGCTTGGCGAGCAGGTTGTAGTCGAGCTCGCTGAGCGGTGCGGCCTTGAGCGACTCGGCGTGGGCGGGCAGCAGCTTGCCAAAAAATTCCTTCTGTGCCGCCTCGGGCCAGCCGACGAGCTTCATGCCCTCGTTCAGGTCCTTCATCAGCGGTGGAAGCTGCATCAGGAACTTCTTGCGGAGGGTCGGCGAACCCTTGGGCTGCACGCTCATCACCAGGTCGCGCCCGGCGCGCTTGAGGCGCTGCACCGTCTCCGACTGGGCACCCTCGCGACGCGTGCCGAGGGCGATGGCCTGGCTCCACACCTGGGTCAGGAAATCGCGCAGGTAGTCGGGCAGGGCGAGCGGCGTGAAGGCGGTGCGCAACTGCAGCATGTACCGCTGCTGCACGCGCAGGTCGGACTCCTTGCTGTCCAGCACCGACACTGCCTGCGCACTGGCTTCGACTTCGGCCTTGGCCTGCTGGGCGACGAAGTTCTCGAGGGCGCTGAGCTTGCTCGAATAGAGCTCGATCTGGTCGAAGTCGCCCTGGACGATTTCCTGCACCAGTTCGCGCACCCGCGCCATGAACTGCTTGCCGGTGCCCTCGTCCAGGTCCTCGAAGGCCGCGGCGAGCGAGGCCATGCGGTTGACGAAGCGGCGCACCGGGTGCTTGCGCGACGAGAAGAAGGTGTTGTCCTGCAACGCGACACGCAGCACCGGCAGCTGCAGGCGGGCGATCTGGCGCGCCATCTGCGGCGGCACCCGCGGGTCGGACAGGATCTGGTCGAACAGGCTCCCCACCACGTCGATCACCATGTGATCGAGGGCGCCGGTGGAGGCCTGGCGCAGCTCGTCCCGGTGGGCGCGGATGAGGTTGGCGGCCATCAGGCCGGAGGCCACGTCGAAACCGCTGCTCCCGGTGACCGGCCCGCCCAGCGAGCGTGCGTTGCCGTATCCGCTGGTGCCGCCGAGACCGGCCGGCGAGGAGGGGCCGCCCAGGTCAGCCGGCCGCGTGGCGAGGAAGGTCAGGCGGCGGATCAGCGCCATCATCTCGGCATCGGCCTGGGCCGCTTGCGTCACCGGCCGGGCCGGGCCTCCGGGGCCGACCCGGCCGGCGGAGGAATTTCGCGACGAACCCGAAGCTCCGGGAGGAGGGACCTGGCCGCTGGCGCCCGGGCGGCCGCCGGGGAATCCGCCCCCCGCACCGGCGCCGAACGCGGGTTGGGCGCCGGGCGGCGCGCCGGTCTGGCCGAAGTCCTGCCCCGGGCCGGCGCCGAATTGGCTGGCACCACCGCCGCCGCCGCGGCCGGTGGCCGACCCTGGCCGGCCCGGCGCGCCGGTGGTGGTGTCGTCGAAGGCCACATGGGCGCTGCCCGAGAAGTGGCCGCCGCCGGTCGTGCTGCCGTTGTCGCGGCGCAGCTTGTCGTAGCCCGAAATGACGTGGTCGCGCGCGATCTCGTTGCCCGGCCCCTCGACACCGCGCACCGTCAGGCCGACCGGCTGGATGCCTCGAGCCCGCAAGTCCTTCAGGATGTCCGCATAACACTGCGGCATGACGCGCGACATCCCGATGGCGAGTTCCCGGGCCAGGATCTTGCGGGACTCACGATCGTTGGACACCGAGGTGATGGCGCGGTACATCGCCTCGCCCAGCACCTCGCCACGCAGGGGGTTGCGTTCGTGTTCCGCGCGGCCGATGCCCAGAAGCTGGCCGGTGTAGGACGCGAGTTCGCGCAGTTCCCATTCGCAGCCGTGGCTGATGGCCTGGCCGATGCGGTCGGCATGCATCTGTTCTTCGACCTCGCTGTCGTCGACGAGGCTCAGCGATTGCCAGTCGGTCTCGGCCAGGCTGCGGCCGGTTTCGCGGTTGGGGCTCAGCTCGCGGGTGACACGCTTGGCCAGGGTGTCGGCAAAGACGAGCACGAAGGTGCTCATGTGGCGGCGCAGGTCGAGCTGGGTGCTGATCAGCGCATCGCGTTCGAAGATCCGGGTGGCGGCCGTGGCCAGAACGCCGAGATGGTCGCTCACGCGGTCGGCGACCGTCGCAGTGGTCGTCTTGATGTGGTGCATGGCTGCGTCGAACGCAGCCTGGGCGCGTGGGTCGGTCTGATTCATCTCGATCGGGGCCGCGATCGGCCGGCCGGGACGCGCTCATGTCTCGCCTTTTGAGCGCAGGTCCTGCAAGTATGGGGCCAAACCGACGGCGTCCGCCATGGCGTTGCCGCCGGGCGACGGGCCGCCTGGGACTGCCGAACAACCGCTCGTGCGGCCGAGCCGGATGCTGACGCGCGGCTTACTTCTTGAGCGCGTCGCGGATCTCGCGCAGCAGCACCACGTCTTCCGGTGTCGCGGCCGGCGGCGGCGGAGGTGCTTCCTTCTTCAGGCGATTGATCTGCTTGACCATCATGAAGATGATGAAGGCCAGGATCACGAAGTTGAGCGCCACGGTGATGAAGTTGCCGTAGGCGAAGAGCGGCACGCCGGCCTTGGTCAGGGCCTCGTAGGTCATCGGACCCTTGAAGTCGGGTGGCGGGCTCGACAGCATGATGAAGTAGCTGGAGAAGTCCAGCCCGCCGATGATCTTGCCGATCACGGGCATCACGAGGTCCTTGACGATCGAGTCGACGATCCTGCCGAAGGCCGCGCCGATGATGACGCCGACCGCGAGGTCGACGACATTGCCCTTCATCGCGAATTCCTTGAACTCGGTGGCGAATCCCATGGTTTTCCTCCTGAAAGCGGGTGCGGCGCAGTATTGCCGAGGCCCCGGCGATGTCAAGGCTCGCGGAGGGTCTGTCGCCTGTCGGCCGCGCGGCGGAAAGCCGCTGCTGGTGGGCTTGACACGTCCGCTAGAATCGCCGGTTGCCCCCTGATTAGAAGCTTTCTTCTGCAAAGAAGACGTATTCCGAGGACCTCCATGAGTGACCAGCAAGTCGATCAAGGCCGCCGCACGTGGGTTGCCATCGCCTGTGGCGCAGGTGCAGTCGGTGGTGTCGCCACCGCGGTGCCCTTCGTCAGCACCTTCCAACCGTCCGAGCGGGCCCGTGCCGCCGGTGCTGCTGTCGAAGTCGACATCAGCTCGCTGAAGTCCGGCGAGAAGGTCACCGTCGAATGGCGTGGCAAGCCGGTGTGGATCATCAAGCGCACACCCGAGCAGCTGGCCGCGCTGCCCAAGATCGATGCCCAGCTGGCCGATCCGAAGTC
>DASWSY010000015.1:0-14214 GCA_036402415.1 Rhizobacter sp.
AGCGACACCACCGAGAACCACGCCCCCGGCAGCAGCACCGCCAGGAGCGTGAGCCCGCAGTGGCCGAGCAGCAGCACGCCGCCGCAGGCCATGGTGCCTTTGAAGAGGCGGCTCATGGGTGGTCGCAGCCGCAGGCGCTTCCGGTCTTCTTTTCCGTCTCGTAGCGGTCGTGGTGGCGCACCCAGTCCATGCCGTGCGAGAGGCCGGCCTCGTCGCGGCCCTTGGGTGCGATGTCGATCAGCTCGTAGGCTCCCATCATCAGCTCCACGCCGCGGCCGTAGGTCGAGTAGGTGTGGAAGACCTGGCCCTCGTCGTCACGGATGAAGGCGCTCACGCCCGGCGCCTCCTCGTGCGGGAAGGCGCTCATGCCGTAGTTGTAGAAGACCTCGCCGCGCGCGCGCTCCGCCTCGGTGAAGCTCACGTGGAAGTCGTAGTTGAAGCTGCTGCCGAAGGACGAGACCCACGGGAACTGCCAGCCCATGCGGCTTCGGAAGCGCTCGATCTCGGCGAGCGGCGCGCGCGACACCGCGACGAAGCTCAGGTCGCGCGCCGCCAGGTGGGGCAGGGCACCGTCGACGTGGTCGGCCATGAACGAGCAGCCGCTGCAGCCTTCCTCCCAGCCCGGGGCCAGCATGAAGTGCTGCACGATGAGCTGGCGGCGGCCTTCGAACAGGTCGGCCAGCGTGCGCTTGCCGGTGGGCGTGTCGAAGACGTAGGGCTTGTCGACGAGCACCCAGGGCAGCTTCTGCCGGTCGCGGGCGAGCTGGTCGCTCAGGCGCGACATCTCCTTCTCGCGCGCCAGCAGCGCCTTGCGTTCGGCGACCCAGCGGTCGCGGGTGACGATGGGGTGTTGGAGGGAATTGGCAATGCTCATGGTGTCGCTCCTTGTTGGAGAGGTTGAAGACAAAGCGCTGCCCAGCACCCTCGCGGGGCGCGCTCGATGGGGAACGGGATTGCGGCGCGCGAGGCGCCGAGAGCTCAGGCGGTGGCCTTCTTCGGGCGCTTCACGGCGCGCACCTTGCCGCTGCCGCCACCGCCGCAGTAGAAGAGACCGGCGCCGTCGGATTCGAGGCCGCTCACGCCCGTGCCCTGGGGCATCTGCAGGCGCTCGTGGACCGCGCCGCTGTGCGGGTCGATGCGGCGCAGTTCGCTCTCGTCGCCTTCCCACACGCCGTGCCACAGCTCGCCATCGACCCAGGTCACGCCGGTGACGAAGCGGTTGGATTCGATGGTGCGCAGCACGCGGCCCGTCTCCGGGTCGATCTGGTGGATCTTGCGATCGCGGTACTGGCCGACCCACAGGCTGCCTTCGGCCCAGGCCATGCCGGAGTCGGCGCCGTTGCCCGGCGCGGGGATCGAGGCGAGCACACGACCGGTGGCGGGATCGATCTTGTCGATGCGCCGCTCGGCGATCTGGTACAGGTGCTTGCCGTCGAAGGCGGTGCCGGCATCGGCGGGCACGTCGATCGAACGCTTGACGTCGCCGCTTCCAGGCTCGATCGCGATCAGCCGGGCACCCGCGGCGGCCCAGACGTGCGCGCCGTCGTGCGTGATGCCACCGATGGAGCTGGCGCCTTCGAAGGGGCCGTACTCACGCACGATCTCGGCGGGTTGGGTGCTGGGGTTGCTCATCGTGTGCTCCTTCGTTTGGCTGCGCGATGGAGGCAAATCTACGTGAGCGGCAGCGAAGAGGGGAGTAACAAGATCGTCGTGAATCCCGCGATGGGCGCGGCCAGCCAGCGCTGTGCGCGGGCGCGGCCGATGGCACGCACGCGGCCCGCCGCTTCGAGTTCGGCGAGTGCGCGCTGTACCGTGCGCTGGCTGGTGTCCATCGCGAGTGCCAGTGCCGAGGTCGACCACGCCGCCCCGTCGGCCAGCAGCGCCTGCAGCGAGGCCTGCTCGCCGTCGATCGCGGGCGCCAGCAGCGCGAGCGTCGTGTCACCGTGCGGCCGGATGGCAAAGCCGCGCGCCGTGGCGTCGATGCGTGCGAGCGGTGCGGCGAGCTTGCGCAGCCGGCCGATCTCCACCCGCAGGCGTGCGCGGTGCGAGTCGTCGGGCCGTCGCGTGCGGAAGGCCCGTTCGATCAGGGCGTCGCGCGGCACGTCGTGTGGCCAGGCTTCGGCGAGGGCGCGCGCCAGCGTGAAGAGGATCGGGCGGCGCGCAAGCGGCAGCCAGGTGTCGCCTGCCCGCAGGCCGTGGCGGCAGCCGTCGAGCACCAGCGCGCCGGAGTCGAAGAGCGATTCCACCTCGGCCAGGCGCAGCGGCCGTTCGCCCCCTGGGCCCACCAGCCGCGCCGCCGGCTGCTCCAGCGCCGAGCGGGCCTCGGCGATCTCGCCCGCGAGCGCGGTCACGCCGGCCCGTTCGGCGGCGGCGCGCGCGCGGTCGAGGGCGGCCTCGGCCGCGGTGGTCTGCAGCGAGCGCAGCGCGAGTTCGGCCGACACCAGCTCCGCCATCGCCCGCAGCGAAGGCGGCAGAGGCCGGCCATCGAGCGCCTGCAGCGCGGCAGTGGCCTCGCCGATGCGGCCCAGCAGCAGCAGGCGCCGAGCCTCGATCACACGAGCGTGCAGTGCGTTGCCCTGGTCGCCGTGCGCCTCGAGGCTGGCGACGGCCGCCTGCAGCGTGCGTGGCGTGCTGCCGAGCTCGCGCATCGCCAGCGCCACCTCGGCTTCGGCGACCACGCAGCGTGCACGCGCCAGCGCTTCGTGCCGGCCGAAGGCCCGTGCTGCCCGGCGCAGCAGATCGCGAGAGCGCGGCAGCTCGCCGAGCTGTGCCATCGCGATGCCGCGCAGTGCCAGTGCCGGCGGGTCGTCGCGCAGGCTGATGTGCTTCAGGGCACCGAGCGCATCGCCCGCGGCCAGGCCGCGCGCGGCGGCGGCGATCAGGGAGTCCATCGTGCGAGGTTAGCCGCAGTCGGTGCCGAGGCGCTGCACGACAATGCGCCGCATGAGCTCCGTCGCCGCGCCCGACCCCGATCCGAAGCCCGAACCGCCGCCCCAGCCGGACTTCGACGCCTGCTGCGGCAACGGCTGCGAACCCTGCATCTTCGACCTGCACGACATGGCAATGGACCAGTACCGCCAGGCGCTGCGCGCATGGGTCGCGCGCCACGCGGACGGGGCAACCCCGCCGCGCGATGCGAAATAGTGCCGGATCCCGCGCCTGTTTTCGTCTCAAGAAGCGAGGCCCGATTGCCGAGAAGTGAACGAGGGCCCGTGCCTGCGGCACGCGTCCGTTCTTCGCAACTCTTTCGGATCGCCATGCAGACTTTCAACAACATGCGGCTGGGCCGGCGCCTGGCCTGCGTCTTCGCCTCGATCATCGGCATCTTCGTGCTGGTCGTGGCCGTCGCCCTCTTCAGCACGCGCAACCTCGCCGAAGCGGACCGCTGGAACACCCACACCTACAAGGTGCTTGGCCTGGGTGACCAGACGCTCTCCGCGATGGTCAACATGGAAACCGGCGCGCGAGGCTTCATGCTGTCGGGCGAGGATGCCTTCCTCGGTCCGTGGAAGGACGGTCAGGAGACCTTCGCCAAGGCATGGGAGGAGGTCAAGAAGCTCACGGCCGACAACGCCGAGCAGCAAAAGCGACTCGACGCCATGAAGGCGCGGCGCGACGAGTTCGTCGCCATCGGCGAAGAGATGATCCGGCTGCGCCGCGACGTGAAGGCCGGCGCCATGCTGATCGACCACTTCCTGCTCGAGTTCGCCAAGGGCCGCGACAAGGCCGCGATGGACGGCTTCCGTGCGTTGAACGCGGAATTCGCCAGCGCCGAACGTGCGCTGCTCGAAAGCCGTGCCGCCGCCGCCCAGGCCACCCGCGCGCGCATGAACACCGTGCTCATCGGCGGCTTGCTGCTGTCGCTGCTGGTCGCCGGCGGCCTGGGCCTCCTGCTCGCACGCTCGGTGCTGGGCCAGCTCGGCGGCGAGCCGGCCGAGGCGGCCGAAGTGGCCAAGCGCATCGCGCAGGGTGAGCTCGATGCGCCCATCCACGTGGCGCCGGGCGACACCACGAGCCTGATGTTCGCGATGAAGACCATGGCCACGAGCCTGCGCGAGATCGTTTCGACGATTCGCCAGGGCGTCGACAGCGTGTCCACCGCCAGCTCGCAGATTGCCAGCGGCAACCAGGACCTGAGCTCGCGCACCGAGCAGCAGTCATCGAACCTGCAGCAGACCGCGGCCTCGATGGAGGAACTGACGAGCACCGTGCGCCACAGCGCCGACAACGCCCGCCAGGCCTCGCAGCTCGCCACCAGCGCGAGCGACGCGGCCGCCAAGGGGGGCTCGGTGGTCGGCGAGGTGGTGACCACGATGGAGAAGATCAGCAACTCCAGCAAGAAGATCGCCGAGATCATCGGCGTGATCGACGGCATCGCCTTCCAGACCAACATCCTCGCCCTGAACGCAGCGGTGGAAGCCGCCCGGGCCGGCGAGCAGGGGCGTGGTTTCGCGGTGGTGGCCGGCGAGGTTCGCAACCTCGCGCAGCGCAGTGCCGAAGCGGCCCGCGAGATCAAGACCATGATCTCCAGCTCCGTCGAGACGGTCGACAGCGGCAGCCGCCTCGTGCAGGACGCCGGCACTGCCATGGGCGAGATCGTCCAGCAGGTCAAGCGGGTGACCGACCTGATCGGCGAGATCAGCTCGGCCGCGGTGGAGCAGAGCTCGGGCATCGGCCAGGTCAACACCGCGATCGCCGACATGGACAAGGTGACGCAGCAGAACGCCGCGCTGGTGGAAGAGGGCGCGGCCGCCGCCGAAACCCTGCGCGATCAGGCCAAGCGCCTGGCCGATGCGGTGAGCGTCTTCAAGCTCGCCTGAGCGCCGTACCCGTCACCTGAGGCCCGCCCACCAGCGCTTGTTGGTGCGCGGCTGCCCGACGGTCAGCACCTCGCCGATCTCGGGCGTGGCCAGCTCGATGCCCTTGGCTGCCGAGAGGTCGGCCAGGCGGTTGAGCGGGTCCTGCCAGGTGTGGAAGGCGAGGTCGAAGGTGCTGTTGTGCACCGAGTACAGCACCTTGCCGCGCAGGTCTTCGAAGGCCTGCACGGTTTCTTCCGGCGTCATGTGCACGCCGGGCCAGTAGGCGTCGTAGGCGCCGTTTTCCATCAGCGCGAGGTCGAAGCCGCCGAAGCGTTCGCCGATCTGGCGGAAGCCGCTGAAGTAGCCCGAGTCGCCGCTGTAGAAGAGGCGCTGCCCGCCGCTTTCGATGGCCCACGAGGCCCACAGCGTGCGGTTGCGGTCGGTGAGCGAGCGGCCCGAGAAATGCTGCGCAGGCGTGGCGGTGAGCTGCACGCCGGCATGCGTGGCGGCCTGCCACCAGTCGAACTCCTGCACCCGCTCGGCGGGCACCCCCATGTCGATGAGCCTCGCCTTCACGCCCAGCGGCACGAAGTAGCGCTGCACCTTCGTCGCCAGGTACTCGATGGTGGGCACGTCGAGGTGGTCGTAGTGGTCGTGCGACAGGATCAGCCCTTCGATGGGCGGCAGTTGCTCCAACGCGAGCGGCGGCGCGTGGAAGCGTTTCGGGCCGGCGAAGCTGAAGGGCGATACCCGCTCGCCGAACACCGGGTCGATCAGCCAGAACCTGCCGTGCAGCTTGAGCAGGTGCGACGAATGGCCAAGCCGCACGACGTGGTTGGCCTGCGGGTCGAGCGCGTCGAGCCGGGCCGTGGTGAGCGGCTGCACGGGGATCGGGTCGACCGGCACCGTGCCGGCCTTGTTCGCGAAGACGAAGCGCGACCAGATCGTCCACGTGCCGGCGCCCGGCGGGGTCTGCGGGTTGGGCGGGTTGGCGAAGAGGCAGCCCTTGAACTGCGGCGAGCTGGCGTAGGGCGAACTGCAGTCGCCGCTGCTGGTGCAGCTCGAGATGACGAGACAGGAGGCGATGCCGAGGCCCAGGCGGAGGACGGGGTTCATGCGGCCAGTGTGCACGAGCCGCTTTAAGGCACCTTAATCTGCGCGCCGCTGGCGCGCCGGGCTCAGAACGTCACCTTGACCGACTCGGCCGAGCGATTCGCCGGCCCGTGGAAGACCGCCTCGACGTTGTTGCCGTCGGGGTCGAGCACGAAGGCCGCGTAGTAGCCGGGGTGGTACGGACGTTCGCCGGGCGCGCCGTTGTCACGCCCGCCGCTGGCGAGCGCGGCGCGGTGGAAGGCGTCGACGCTCGCGCGGTCCCGGGCCTGGAAGGCGAAGTGGTGGCGCCCGGTGAGTTCGCCGTGGGCGGCCTGGCTGTCGGCCGTCGAGACGAAGAGTTCGTCGGCCCAGAAGTAGCCGTCACCGGTGCCGCCGATCGGTACGCCCAGCACCCCCAGCACGGCCGTGTAGAAGCGCTGGCTGGCGGGCAGGTCGCGCACGACGAGCTGGAGGTGGTCGATCAGGCGGCCGCGGTGCAGTTCTTGGGTGTCCATGAGTTGCTCCTGGAGTGGGCTGCGGTGATGCTAGCCAGCAGGCGGCGTGCCGCGCAAACGTCAGGGCCTGTCAGCGGCGCTACATCTTTGACGCGGCCGTGTCGAAACCGCGTCGTATCGTGCGTCGTGTGAGCAGAGGGTCGTCCTCTGACATCAGGCTGGAGACATTCCATGAACACCACTGCCACCAACACCGTGCGCCTTCACCGCGTGCTGCGGGCGCCGCCTGCGCGCGTGTACCGCGCCTTCACCGACGCCGATGCCCTGGCCCGCTGGCTGCCGCCCAACGGTTTCGTGGGCAAGGTCCATGAGATGGACGCCCGTGTGGGTGGCCGCTACAGGATGTCGTTCACCAACTTCTCCACCGGCAACAGCCACGGTTTCACAACGACCTACCTTGAGCTGGCGCCCGGCGAGCGGCTGGTCTACGTGGCGGTGTTCGACGACCCGGGCCTGCCCGGAGAGATCAAGAGCACGGTCACGCTCACGAAGGTGAGCTGCGGCACCGAGCTGCACGTCACGCAGGAGGGCATCCCCGCCGCGATCCCGGCCGAAGCCTGCATGCTGGGCTGGCAGGAGTCGCTGGAGCACCTGGCCCGGCTGGTGGAGCCCGAGATCCCCGGGTGAGCGGGCCTCAGGCGGCGCGGCACAGCGCCGCCACCACGTCCGACTGCGTGATGATCCCGACCAGGCGCTTGTCGTCGTCGATGATCGGGATGTGGTGGTGGCCGGTGTCGGCGAAGAGCGGCACGAGTTCGCTCAAGTGCCGGTCGGCGCTCGCCACACGCACCTGCCGCACCATGATCTGGCCCACCGTCTCGGGCTTGCTGGCGTAGGGCGTGGGCGAGGGCGTGAGGAAGCTCCTCAGCCGCTCCACCCAGCCGTGGTGGAAGTCGAGGTCGGCATGGCGCATGAAGTCGGCCAGCGTCACCACGCCCACCACCCGCCGCACCTTGTCGACCACCGGCAGGGCCTTGATGCGGTGTTCGCGCAGCAGCGTCCAGGCGTCCTGCAGCGAGTCGCCGAATTCCACCGTCACGAGCTCGGTCGACATCACGTCGCGGCAGCGCAGCTCGCCCAGGCGGCGGCGGTAGGCCTGCAGCTCGGTCTGCGCGAGCAGGGCCTGCAGGTCGTCGCGGCTGACGTCGAGCACCTGGTTGTAGCGCCTGAGCACGGCGTCGAGGTCGGCCTCGCTGAAGACCGGCTTGGGCGCGCTCGGTGCCGGCGCGGCCAGGCGCTGGCCGTGCGGGTAGCGCTTGCCGGTCGCGTTGTTGAAGACGATGCCGGCCAGCGCAAGCGCGAGCGAATGCGTGAAGACCGGCGCGAAGGCGAAGAGCGGGTCCTGCACGTTCGACAGCACCACGAGCAGCGCGCTCGCCCCACCCGGCGGGTGCAGGCAGCGCAGGGCGAACATCGCCATGATGGCCAGCGCCACCGCCAGCGCGGCGCTGCCCGGCGAGCGCCCCAACGCGATCGTGCAGGCGATGCCCACCAGCGCCGAGACGGTGTTGCCGCCCACCACCGACCACGGCTGCGCGAGCGGGCTGGCCGGCAGGCCGAAGACCAGCACCGCGCTCGCGCCCAGCGGTGCGATCAGCCAGGGCAGGCGTTCGCCGCCGCCCGGTGACACGGCAAGGCAGAGCAAGGCGGTGAAGAGCAGGCCGATGCCTGCGCCCACGGCCACGCGCCAGCGCTCGCGCGTGTCGACGGGCATGGGGGCAGGCTTCAGGTCAGCGAGCCAATGGACGATGCGCGCCCACAGGCGCGGCTGGAGCGGCGAGCTGCCGAGGTCGGTGCCGGACATGTGCGCATTGTCGCGTCGCCCCGCATGCCCACGGCTGCACGCCCGGCAATCCCGGTGCTAAGCTGGACCGCGTTCGATTGCCACCTTTCACGCGAGACCCACCATGCCCGGACTGCTGCCCCACGTCGACCCCGATGGCCTGCTCGAGTTCTCGGTCGTCTACACCGACCGTGCGCTCAACCACATGTCGAAGAAATTCCAGGGCGTGATGCGCGACATCTCGGCCACGCTGAAGGAGGCCTACAACGCCAAGTCGGCGATCGTCGTCCCGGGCAGCGGCACCTTCGGGATGGAGGCGGTGGCGCGCCAGTTCGCGACGGCGCAGAAGGTGCTGGTCATCCGCAACGGCTGGTTCAGCTTCCGCTGGACGCAGATCTTCGAGATGGGGAACATCCCCGCCGCGTCGACCGTGCTCAAGGCCAGGCGCATCGGCTCGGGCCCCGAGGCGCCGTTCGCGCCGGCCCCGCTCGACGAGGTGCTGGCCGCCATCGAACGCGAACGGCCGGCGGCGGTGTTCGCGCCCCACGTCGAGACCGCCAGCGGCATGCTGCTGCCCGACGACTACCTGCGCGCCGTGGGCCAGGCGGTGCAGTCGGTGGGCGGGCTCTTCGTGCTCGACTGCATCGCCTCGGGCGCGATGTGGGTCGACATGAAGGCGACGAACGTCGACGTGCTGATCAGCGCCCCCCAGAAGGGCTGGACGGGATCGCCCGGCTGCGCCTTCGTGATGCTGAGCGAGCGCGCCCGCGAGCGCATCGACCAGACCACGAGCACGAGCTTCGCCTGCGACCTGAAGAAGTGGCTGCATATCATGGAGACCTACGAGGGTGGCGCCCACATGTACCACTCGACCATGCCCACCGACGCGCTCGCCCGCGTGCGCGACGTGATGCTCGAGACCAAGGCCTTCGGCTTCGAGAAGGCACGCGCCGCGCAGAAAGAGCTCGGCGAGAAGGTGCGGGCGCTGCTCGCTGCACGGGGCTACAAGAGCGTGGCCGCACCCGGCTACGAGGCCCCGGGCGTGGTGGTGAGCTACACCAGCGACCCCGAGATCCAGTCGTCGAAGAAGCTGCTGGCGCTGGGCCTGCAGACGGCGGCCGGCGTGCCCCTGCAGTGCGACGAAGGCCCCGACTTCAAGACCTGGCGCATCGGCCTGTTCGGCCTGGAAAAGCTCGGCAACGTCGACCGCACGGTGCAGCACCTGGAAGACGCGCTCAAGCGCCTCGACTGAAGCGCCTGCGCGCAAGCGGCGGCGCTCAGCCCCGCGCGAGCTTGAAGACGTTGACCGCGTCCGTCAGGCGCACCGCCTGAGACCGCAGGCTCTCCGCCGCGGCGGCGCTTTCTTCCACCAGTGCGGCGTTCTGCTGCGTCACCTGGTCGAGCTGGCTCACCGCGTCGCTCACCTGGCCGATGCCCGCGGTCTGCTCCACCGTGGCGCGCGAGATCTGGTCGATGAACCGGCTGACGTTCTGGATCTGCGTGACGATCGCGGTCATCGCCTCGCCCGCGTCGTGCACCTGACGCTCGCCCTGTTCCACGTTGTCGACGCTGGTGCCGATGAGGGCCTTGATTTCGCGCGCCGCATCGGCCGAGCGCTGGGCGAGCGAGCGCACCTCGCCGGCCACCACCGCGAATCCGCGGCCCTGCTCGCCGGCGCGCGCCGCCTCGACCGCGGCATTCAGCGCGAGGATGTTGGTCTGGAAGGCGATGCCGTCGATCACGCCGATGATGTCGGCGATCTTCTTCGACGAGCTGGCGATGTCCTGCATGGTGGCGACCACCTGCCGCACGGCGCCGCCCCCTGCGCTGGCGGCCTCGGCCGCCTGGGCGGCCAGTTCGTTGGCTTGCTGCGCGGTGGCCGCGTTCTGGCGCACGGTGCCGGTCAGCTCTTCCATCGACGAGGCGGTCTGCTGCAGGTTGCTGGCCTGATGCTCGGTGCGCTGGCTGAGGTCGGCGTTGCCGGTGGCGATCTGCGCGGAGCCGGTGGCGATGGAGTCTGAAGCGGTGCGCACCTCCGACACGATGGCCGCCAGGCTGGCCTGCATCGCCGCCAGCGAGGCCAGCACGCTGCCGGCGGGTGCGGTGTCGGCCTTGGGCAGCGGGCTCAGGTCGCCTTCGGCGACGCGCTGGGCGGCCCGGCCGAGCTGATACGGCTCGGCGCCCAAGGCACGGGAGAGGCTGCGCGTGATGGCCACGCCGCAGGCGACGGCAAACGCAAACGCCAGCACGCACACCGTGACGAGCATGCGCAGCCGGGCCTGGGAGCTCTCGCCCGCCTGCGCCACGAGGGTGCTGGCGCGGCGCTCGGTGTAGTCGGCGTAGCGGGCCGAGGCCTTCAGCAGGGCCGCGAGCAGGGGCCGGCATTCGGCGGCCATCTTGGCCACTGCCGCCGCGTGCTGGCCGCTGCTGGCCATGTCGACGATGGCAAGCGCGACCGGGCCGTAGTCCCGCTCGACGCCGGCGATGTCGGCGACGAGTTGCCGTGCCTCGTCGGTCACGTCGGTGCCGTCGGCGGCCAGGCGCTGCAGTTCGGCGAGGCCGGCTTGCACGTCCTGGTGGGCACGGGTGGCGGCGTCGCGTTCGTGTGCCATCTCGGCCGGGTCGGTCAACAGCAGCAGGTTGCGGGCGGCAATGGCGCGCTGGTCCACCGCCTTGTGCACCCTGGCGGCGGCAGTGGCGCGGGCGTCGACGCCGCGCACGTAGTCGACGAAGCGCGCGTCGGCGTCCGCCAGCGCCTTCAGAGACAGGCCCGAAACCAGCAGGACGAAGGCGGCCAGAAGGCCGAAGGCCAGCGCCAGGCGGGCGCGGACGGTGAGGGGAGGGCGTGTGGTCATGGCGAGGTGGGCGATGAGTGAGTGTCGGCACGATATATCATCAGAACTGACTTGTTTCATGTCATAACTTATGAAGCGTGTGATCCGTCACCGATCCTGAGATGACTGACCTATCGGCTTCATTGGCAAGTCCAATACTCATCAGAACTGACGTATTCTTGGGCCATGAGCCGAACCACCCTCCCTGCCCGCGACAGCGGCCGATCCCGCACGCTTCCCCGCCGCCTGGCGTGGGTGGGCCGCGCGAGGCCGGCGGCCGAGGGCGTGGCGGACCACGTGCAGTGGTTCGGCGACAGCGACGACTTCCTGCTGGCACCGGACGCCTTCGGGTTCGACTTCTACGTGCTGCACCTGGCCCAGCAGGGCGTGTCGGGGCTGGACCTGGTGCGGCTCGTGCGCAAGCGCACGGCCGCCGGCGTGCTCGCGCTGGACGACGCAGCGGCCGGCAGCGTCGCGCCAGCCCTCGACTCCGGGGCCGACATGGTGCTGGCCGCCGACGTGCCGCTCGATGACATTCGGGCGGCCATCGCCGCGGTGCACCGGCGAGCACAGGCGACGGCGGCGCCGAGCGCGGCCGCGCCCTGGACGCTGCACGAAGACCGTTCCACCTTGCGCGCACCCGACGGGGTCGAGATCGGGCTCAGCGCCAGCGATCTGGCGCTGCTGCAATGCTTTGCAGAGGCCCCCGAGGGGAAGGTGGAGCGCGCGGTGCTGGTCGAACGGCTCTGGGGCCCGGAGGCGGGGTCGATGGACAACGCGCTGCACGCCACCGTGTACCGGCTGCGCAAGCGCATCGAGCAGTCAGGTCATGCCTTCGTGCCGCTGCACGCCCTGGCCAAGGTCGGCTACGAGTTCCGGGCGCCGCTGGTCAAGGCTTGAACATCAGGCCGAGCAGGCGCTCGGCTCGCTCGGCGGGCACGTCCCCAGTGGCGATCAACTCGGCGATGAGGTCGTCGGCCCCTGGGGCCTCGGCATACGCCATGCTCCAGGCGCCGAAACGCCGCGTCGGCAGCGCCTCGTCGAGCAGGATCTTCAAGGCTTCATGCCGCCCATCGGCCGCGATTGCGGACATGGTGTCTGCCAGTGCCGGCGCCGGGCCTTCGAGCACCTGCGCGAAATGCCCGCCGGTGAAGAGCAGCGCGCCGGTGACCTGCCGGGTCGCGTTCTGCGCCCGCGCACGCGCGAGGATGTCCTCGACCTGGGTCGGCGTGGCGATCGAGCGGCTGACGTAGAAAGTCTGGCGGAGCGGCGCGGGCATGGGTGGGCTGGGCAGGGGCATGTTCGTACGCGAGCGTAGCGGCAAGCCCGGGTCCCGATGCGTCGAACAGGCAGGTTCCCCGGGGGCAACTCGCCGTTCCCGCACGGCGGCTCGCATACGATGCGGCGCATGACAACCGCTCCCGCCCGGCCCCGCGACGAGGCCCCCTTCGATGCTTCCAGCCCCTTCGGCCGGCCGCCCGGTGGCTGGCGTCTGCGCGCGTACACGGTCATCTTCGAGTCCGACACCCGTGCGGGCAAGCTCTTCGACGAACTGCTGATCGTGCTCATCCTCGCGAGCGTGGCGGTGGTGGTGCTCGACAGCATCGCGCCCATCCACGCGAAGTACGGCCGGTTGTTCACCGTGCTGGAATGGAGCTTCACGCTGCTCTTCACGGTCGAGTACATCGCGCGCCTGATGTGCGTGCAGCGGCCGGGGCGCTATGCGCGCAGCGCGTTCGGCATCATCGACCTGGTGGCGGTGCTGCCCACCTACCTGGCCATCCTCGTGCCGGGACTGCACGCGCTGATCGACGTGCGCATGCTGAGGCTGCTGCGCATCTTCCGCATCTTCAAGCTCAGCGCCTACATCGCCGAGTACGGCGCGCTCGGGCGGGCCCTGTACGAATCGCGGCGCAAGATCTTCGTCTTCCTGTCCTTCGTGCTGATCGTGGTGCTGATCATGGGCACGCTGATGTACGTGGTGGAGGGGCCGGGCAACGGCTTCCACAACATCCCGACCGGCGTCTACTGGGCCATCACGACGATGACGACGGTCGGCTTCGGCGACATCACGCCCAAGACCGACCTCGGGCGTTTCATCGCGTCGATCATGATGCTGCTCGGCTGGGGCACGCTCGCGGTGCCGACCGGCATCGTGAGCGCGGAGTTCACCGCGCAGAAATTGCGGCCGCGCACTCGCCACTGCATGGCCTGCGGCAGCGACGGGCATTCGATGTCGGACCGCTTCTGCCGCGATTGCGGCGCGGCACTGCCGCCCTCCAACGCCCCCAGGGCCGGCTGAAGTCTCAGGGCCGGAACATCAGTTCGAGCACACGCTGGGCGCGCGGCGTGTTGACGCGGCGCGTGTCCATCAGGTTGGCGATCAGCTCGTTGGCGCCAGGCGCGGCGGCATAGGCGAGGCTCGTGCCGCCATGGCGGCGCTCGGCCAGGCGCCCCTTGACCAGCGTGCGCACGTTGTCGTGGCGGCTGTCGGCCGCGATGGCCACCATGGTTTCGGCCAGCGTGGCCGCCGGGCCTTCGATGACCTGCGCGAAATGGCCGCCGGTGTAGAGCAGCGACCCCGTCACCTGGCGGTGGCCGTTGAGCACCCGCGCGCGGTCGAGGATGTCTTCGACCTGGCGCGGCGAGGCGAGCGCGCGGCTCACGTAGAAGATCTGGTAGAGGTCGGGTCGGTGCACGGGATGAAGCGTATCGGCGGACGAGCGTGCGGCATGCACCGAAGACGGCGGGCAAAGCTGCCCTTTTCGCGGCCGTCCCGGCGCTTAACCTTCGCCTAACCCTGGCCTAAGAATGCCTTCATCCGGCCTTTCTATCGTTCGGCGCATGCGGGGAGGGCCCCGCGCGATTTTCCTTCCGACGAAAGGCTCGCGATGAAACTCAATCCTCTGAATGCCACGCTCGTGGCCGCTGGCGTGCTGGCGATGGGCACGGCCGGCGCGTTCAGCCTGAAGCCGTGGTTCCAGGACAAATCCGAAACCGCCGAGACACCTCCCGCGGTGGTGGCCGCGGCCACGCCGTCGACGGCGCCGACGGCTGTGGCCACGGCCGGCACGGCGGCGGCTGGGGCGATGGCGCCCGTGGCGCCCATCCCGGCTCAGGCTGTGGTGCCGAACTACCGCGCGATCTTTGCGCAGGCCGGCCCCGCGGTGGTGGGTGTCACGGTGTCGGGC
>DASWSY010000016.1:0-2849 GCA_036402415.1 Rhizobacter sp.
CGTTCCTGTGCGGCGCCCAGCACCAGGCCGACCTGGGCTTCTTCGGCCCGTTCTCCGACTACCGCGAGAACTGCCCGTACTGATCAGCGACGCGGGTCAACCCTGCGCGCGCCTGCCGTCGGGAGACGGCCCGCGCGCCACCCACGACAGGGCGCCGGCACCGGCTGCGCGTCCTGTTGCCATGCTCGCGGTCAACAGATATCCGCCCGTGGGCGCCTCCCAGTCGAGCATCTCCCCGGCGCAGAAGATGCCCGGCCGGGCCGCGAGCATCAGGCCCTCGTCCATCGCCTCGAAGCGCACGCCGCCGGCGGTGCTGATGGCCTCGTCGAGCGGCCGCGCAGCGACCAGCCGCACCGGCAGGGACTTGATCGCCCGCGCGAGCTGGGAGACATCCGCCATCTGCTCCTTCGGCACCAGTTCGTAGAGCAGGCCCGCCTTGACGCCGTGCAGTCCGAGCCGGCTCTTGAGGTGGGTCGACAAGGACCGCGGGCCGCGTGGGTGCGCCAGTTCGGCTTGCACCCAGTCAAGGCTGCGCGCCGGCAGCAGGTCGAGGTGGATGAGCGCGTGGCCGCGGGCCTCGATCTCGTCGCGCAACGCGGACGAGGCGGCGTAGATCAGGCTGCCTTCCAGCCCGGTCTGCGTGAGCACGCATTCCCCCAACTGGTCGAACGCGCTTCCACGACCCGGCTGGAACGACAGGCGCACCGACTTCAAGGGCTGGCCGGCGTACCGCGCCTGAAGGTGCGCCGACCAGCCGACGTCGAAGCCGCAGTTGGCCGGGCGCAGCGGCGCCAGATCCGCCGCCGGCAGGCCCAGCCACGACGCCCAGGCGCCATCGGAGCCGAGTCGGGCCCAGCTCGCCCCGCCCAGCGCCAGCACGGCCGCATCGGCCTGCGCCGACGTCTCGCCATCCGGCGTGGCGAACTGCAGCACCGCAGGCGCACCCGCGCGCACGCCGACGCAACGGTGCCGCATGTGGAAGCGCACGCCGCTCGCACGCAGGCGCTGCAGCCAGGCCCGCAGCAAGGGCGCGGCCTTCATGTTGGTCGGGAACACGCGGCCCGAGGAGCCGACGAAGGTCTCGACGCCGAGGCCCTGTGCCCAGGCCCGTGCCTGCTCGGGCCCGAAGGCGTTCAGCCAGGCCTCGAGCCGCGCCCGGCGCTCACCGAAACGATCGAGGAAGCGCTCCAGCGCTTCACTGTGCGTGAGGTTGAGGCCGCCCTTGCCCGCCAGCAGGAACTTGCGGCCGACCGAGGGCATGCCGTCGTAGACGTCGACCTGGGCACCACCCTGCGCCGCCACTTCGGCGGCCATCAGGCCTGCCGGCCCCCCACCCACGATGGCGATGCGGGGCGGTGGGGTGGAGGCGGTCATGGTGCGGATCGGCGTTCGAGAGCGGCCCGCATTGTGCGCGACGCGTGGTCGCGGCCGACGCAATCAGTCGGCCGAGCGCAGCGCAGCCTTGAGCTGCTCCCCGAGTTCGGGCCTGGCGGCAAACGGATCGGTTGGGTTGCGCTGCTGCATCACGTCTTCCAGCCGCGTCTGCACGCCACCCAGCGCATGCGGGTGGCTGAAGATGTAGAAGCGGCCTTCGGCCACCGCATCGAAGACTGCCTGCGCCATCGTGGCCGCCGTCACTTTGCCACTGCTCACGGCCTTGTCGCTCATGGCACGGGCGATGAGCTGGCTCTTGGTGGGCTTGGCATTCGGGTCGACCATCTCGGCCGGGCGGTTGCGCGCGCTGTTGCTGATGCCGGTCGGGATGAAGTACGGGCACAGCACCGAGGCGCTGATCTGGTCGGTGACGAGGCGCAGGTCCTGGTAAAGCGTTTCGCTCATGGCCACCACCGCATGCTTGGTCACGTTGTACACGCCCATGTTGGGCGCGTTCAGCATGCCGGCCATCGAGGCGGTGTTGACGATGTGGCCTTCGTAGGCCGGGTTCTTCTTCGCGGCCTCCAGCATCATCGGCGTGAAGACGCGCACGCCGTGGGCCACGCCCATCAGGTTGACGCCGACGACCCACTCCCAGTCCTTCAGCGAATGCTCCCAGATCAGGCCGCCGCCGCCGACGCCGGCGTTGTTGAAGACGAAGCTCGGGGCCCCGAAGCGCTCGAAGGTGGCGGCGCCCAGTGCCTCGACTTCCGCCGCCTTGGCGACGTCGAGCCTGAAGGGCAGCACCTTCGCACCCAGGCCCTCGATCTCCGCGCTGGCCGCGTCGAGCGCGTCTTTCTGCACGTCGGCCATCACGACGTTCATGCCCAGCTTCGCCGCGATGCGCGAGGCTTCGAGGCCGAAGCCGGAGCCCGCACCGGTGATGACGGCGGTGCCGCCCTTGAAGTTCTTCATTTGCTTTCTCCTGAGTCGGATTTCGGTTTCTTGACCTGGTAGCCGATGCGCGGGAAGTGCACGTGAACGGTGCCGGCCCGTTCGTCCTGGCGCTCGATCACCACTTCGTTCTGGTTGAGGCCGACCAGCGTGCCCGGAACGAGGTCGGTCGCGTAGTCGGTGGGTGCCACGGTCACCGCATCGCCGGCCGCAAAGCCGGCATCGGCCTCGACTTGAGTGGGCGCGAATCGATGCGTGCTGGCGGCGAGCTCGAGCGCCGCATCGCTGCGCATCTTCTCGGGCATGCCGTGGCCGAAGGCCGCCACGCGCTCGTACCACGCGAGCAGGCGCGTGAATGGCGCCAGCACGGTCGCCACCGGCGGCGCACGGCGGATGTACCAGAGCGACTGCGCCACCGAGAAATCGGCGATGCAGGGGTGAGCACCCAGAAGGAACGGCCGGCCGTCGGCCAGTTCGGTGTCGAGCCAGCCGAAGTAGCTCGCGAGCTGCGCCGCACCGTC
>DASWSY010000017.1:0-4892 GCA_036402415.1 Rhizobacter sp.
CACGTGGGACACCAGCGCCTACCCGCCCGGCCAGCACGTGGTGCGCGCCCGCGCGCGCGATGCCGCCGGCAACCTCTCGCCCTGGAGCAACGCGACCGTCAACGTCGCCAGCAGCGCCGGCGTGGCGCCGGGCTTCACGCGGCAGGACGACTGGATCAGCGGCCTGAACAACGCCACCGCCTTCGTGCAGGCGCCCGACGGCCGCTTCTTCATCGCCGAGCAGGGCGGGCGCATCCGCATCGCGAGCGCCAGCGGGCAGTTCCAGGCCCTGCCCCTCATCAACCTCAATGTCGATTCGAACGGCGAGCGCGGCCTGATCGGCATCACGCTGCACCCGGGCTTCCCGTCGCCCGGCTGGATCTACGTGCACTACACGCGGCCCCAAGGGCGCAACCGGGTGGCGCGCTTCACCTACGGCGACCTCCTCGTCGGCCCGGAAGACCGCCTCATCGACCTGCCCGATCTCTCGACCGCGACCAATCACAACGGCGGCGCGATCCACTTCGGCGCCGACGGCAAGCTCTACATCGGCGTGGGCGACAACGCCGAGGCCAGCCACGCGCCCGACCTGTCCACGCCCTTCGGCAAGCTGCTGCGCATCGACGCCGACGGCAGCATCCCGAGCGACAACCCCTACTTCGACAGCCAGCGCGGCAGCGCCCGCGCCATCTGGGCCAGCGGCCTGCGCAACCCCTTCACCTTCGCGGTGGAGCCCGGAACCGGCCGCATCTTCATCAACGACGTGGGCGCCGCCGCCTGGGAGGAAGTGAACCTGGGCGCACCCGGAGCCAACTACGGCTGGCCCGCGAGCGAAGGGCCGACCAACGCCGCGGGCATCACCGCGCCGCTCTTCGCCTACCGTCACGACCCCGCGAGCCCGCCCGGCTCGGGGCCCGGCGGCTTCGTCAACGGCCAGTCGATCGCGGGGGGCGCCTTCTACCCGGCCACCGGCGGCAGCTTCCCGGCCGCGTACCGGCGCAATTACTTCTTCGGCGACTTCGTGGCCGGCTTCGTGGCCCGGCTCGATACCGCCAACGGCAATGCGGCGTATGCTTTCGCCACCCTCAACGGCAACCCGGTGGACATGCTCGTGGGCACCGATGGCGCGCTCTACGTGCTGACCCGTTCAGGCGTGACACGCATCGCCCCCACACCTTGACCGACCTGCCGCCCATCCTCGACGTCGAAGCCTCCGGCTTCGGCCGCCACAGCTACCCCATCGAGGTGGGCTACGTGCTGGCCGACGGCAGCAGCTACTGCAGCCTGATCCGGCCGTTGCCGCACTGGACGCACTGGGACCCGGCCGCCGAGCGGGTGCACCGCATCCGCCGCGAGCAGCTCCAGCAGCACGGGCGCGAGGTGCAGGACGTCGCCCGCACCCTCAACGACAGCCTGCGTGGCCAGACGGTGTTCAGCGACGGCTGGGCGCACGACTACCCGTGGCTCGCCGCGCTCTTCGAGGAAGCCGACCTGGTGCCGAGCTTCCGGCTCGAAAGCCTGCGCGGCCTGCTGAGCGAAGCACAGGCCTCGCAATGGCAGGCCACCCGCGAGGCGGTGCTGCGCGAGCACAAGCTCGAGCGCCACCGTGCCAGTGCCGACGCACGCCTGCTGCAGACCACGCTGCGGCGGCTGAGGCAGACGGTGGCCTGAGGCCCGTCAGGCGCGACGCTTCACCCGCCCCCCGGCGCGGCCCTCGCGCACCTCGCGCAGCGCTCTGGCGAATTCCTGCACCACCGGAATCTGCTCCACCGCGCCGCGGCGCGTGAAGAGCCCGAGCGGCGGCAGCGGCACCGCCGGCGCCACCGGCATCAGCACCACGCCGCCCCGCGCCACTTCGTCGCGTGCGTGCTCGAAGCGCACCGCGCCCAGCAGGCCCGGGTCGAGCCGCAGCACTGCGCCGACCGTCACCGACGACTGGGCCTCGATGACCGGCTCGGGTGGGTCGACGCCCTCGTTGAGAAAGGCGGTCATGAAGGCCTGCCGCACCAGCGTCTGCCGCGGCGGCGCCACCCAGTCGGCCCCATGCAGGTCGACCCAGCGCAGCCGGCGCCGCCGCGCCATCGGGTTGGCCGCGTCGGCGATGACGCAGAGCCGGTCTTCCACCAACGCTTCCGACTGCAGGTGGCGCAGCAGGTCGCTCGTGAGCAGCTCGGTGGTGAGGGCACCGAACACGCAGTCGAGCTCGCCGTCGAGCAGGCGCTGGATGAGTTCGCTCACCCGCCCTTCGTGCAGCCGCACCGAGGCCCGGGGCATGCGCCGGCGCAGGGCCACCACCGCCGCAGGCACGGCCGCCGTGACCGAGAACGTGCCCACGCGCAGCACGGCGCTCGCCCCGTTGCGCATGGCTTCGGCTTCTTGGTGTGCGTGCGAGAGCTCGCCCAGCACCACCCGCGCGCGGTGCACGGCCGCCGTGCCGATGGGCGTGCAGTGCACACCCTGGCGGCTGCGCTCGAAGAGCGGCGCCTGCAGCGCCTCTTCGGCCTCGACCAGCATCTTGCTGATCGCCGGCTGGCTCAGGTGCAGGCGGCCGGCTGCGCCCCGCATGGTGCCGGTCTCGGCCAGCACCACCAGCAGTTCCAGGTGCCGCAGGCGCAGGCGCCGCACCAGGTAGTCGAAGCCCTTGCTCATCGGAACGGGTCGGTTTCGCGTGATCACCCAGCGTGATCACGTCATCAGGATTATCGACTTTCGAGCAATCGCCGGATCCTCTATCGTGCACTCGCAGACATACACAAAAGAGAGACGGAGGCAAGCGCCCATGACCGCGACCAGCGCATCGCATCACGCCGCCCGGCCGCTGGCCGGCATTCGCGTGGTCGACCTCGGCCAGTACATCGCCGGCCCCGGTGCCGCCATGACGCTGGCCGAGCTGGGCGCCGACGTCATCAAGGTCGAGCCGTTGGCGGGCGACCAGGCCCGGCACATCGGCCGTTATGGCGAATCGATGGTGCGTGCCTACAACCGCGGCAAGCGCTCGGTCGCCCTCGACCTCAAGCACGAAGCCGGCCGTGAAGCGGCGCTGCGGCTCATGTCGCGCGCCGACGTCGTGATCCAGAACCTGCGCCCCGGCGTGGTCGACAAGCTCGGGCTCGGCCCGGGCGAGGTGCGCGCGCGCTTCCCGCGCATCGTGTACCTGAGCATCTCGGGCTTCGGCAGCCGCGGCCCCTCGTGCGAGCGCCCCGGCTACGACATCGCGGCGCAGGCCGAGAGCGGGCTGATGTCGGTCACCGGCGAACCCGACCGGCCGCCGCAGAAGGTGGGCGTGCCCATCATCGACGCGGCCGCCGCGCAGCTCGGCGCGCAAGCGGTGCTGGCTGCGCTGTACGGGCGCGAGAAGAGCGGCGTGGGTGCCACGCTCGAGACCTCGCTGCTCGAAGTGGCGCTGCACCTGCAGGCCACCACCTGGGCCGACTACCTGGGCGGCGCGCCCGAGCCGCAACGCATCGGCGACGGCCAGCCGCACAACGCGCCCGCCGCCGAGGTGGTGCCCACGCGCGACGGCCACATCGTGCTCTCGGCCTATGCCGAAGAGCACTGGCAGCGCTTCTGCCGCGTGATGGGCCGCGAAGAGCTGGCACGCGACCCGCGCTTCGCCAGCAATGCGCAACGCGTGGCCCACCGCGAGGCGCTGCGCGGGGTGCTGCGCGAGTGCCTGTCCCAGCGCAGCAGCGAGGAATGCGTGGCGCTGCTGTCGGGCCACCAGATCGTCGCCGGCGCCGTGCGCAGCTACGCCCAGGTGCTGCACAGCCCCGACCTCGCGGCCAGCGGCCTCGTGGTCGAAGCGGCCGGAGCGCATGGCTCCCCCTACCGCGCGCTCACGCTGCCCTATCGCATCGACGATGCCCCGCGGCCGTCGCCCCCTGCGGCACCCGCCTGCGGCGCCGACACCGAAGCCGTGCTCGCCGAAGCCGGCTACCGCCCCGACGAGATCGCCTCGCTGCGCCGAGACGGCGTCGTCGCCTGAAAGCTCAACATCACCATGCCCATGACACCCGCCCCCGACGTGCGCGATGCGCTCATCCGCACCCTGCCCCTCTTCGAGATGATGCGCATGCGTGCCGCCACGACGGCCCGCCGCCACCCCACGCTCGGCTTTGCCTCGCCCGAGCGCGGCTCCACGTTGCGCTGGGTCAACCAGTTCACGCACACGCACCGCAAGCTCGGACCGGACGATCGTGAAGTGGTGAGCCCGAACAACGACACCGTCTACAGCAACGCCTGGCTCGACCTCTCGCAAGGCCCGGTGGTGATCGACACGCCCGACATGGGCGAGCGCTACTGGACGCTCGGGCTGCTCGACGCCTGGACCAACCCCTTCGCCTACGTGGGCCGCCGCACCACCGGCAACCGGCGCCAGCGCACGCTGGTGCATGGCCCGTCGGGCCCGGGCCCGCTGCCGGAAGGCGGCGTGTCGCAGGTCATCGCCGCGCCGGGCAACGACGTGTGGCTGATCGGCCGCGTGCTGGTGGACGACAGCCCCGCCGACCTCGACACCGTGCGCGCCCTGCAGGCCGAATTCAGCATGTCGCGCCCGGACGGCCAAGACGCCGCGATGCGCGTCGACACCGCCCTCGACGGGCGCGCGCTCGACACGCCGGATGCAGGCCTCTACCTCTCGACGGTCGAGGCGGCACTGCGGCGCAACCCGGCTGCGGCCGACGAGTCCTTCGCCTGGCCGCTGCCGCACGACGCCGTGGCGGCGCTGCTGCCGCAGGTGTTCGAAGAATTGCGCCAGCAGCAACAGCCGCACGAACTCGGCGGCGGCTGGGCCCTGCCGGTGGCGGTGCGCACGCATTGGGGCGAGGACGTGCTCACCCGTGCCCGCGTGGCGCGCAACCTGATCGGCGCACTTGGCATCGAGGAAGCCATGTACCCCACCGCCGAGGTCGACG
>DASWSY010000018.1:0-5514 GCA_036402415.1 Rhizobacter sp.
GTGACCGTTACCTGCACCAGCTCTCGGGCGGCATGAGGAAGCGCGTGAGCCTCGCGCAGACACTCGTGCTCGACCCCGACATCATCCTGATGGACGAGCCCTTCTCCGCGCTGGACGTGCAGACGCGGCAGCTGATGGAGAACGAGGTGCTCGCGCTGTGGGCCGCGAAAAGAAAAGCGGTGCTCTTCATCACGCACGATCTCGACGAAGCCATCGCCATGAGCGACCGCGTCGTCGTGCTGAGCGCAGGCCCCGCCTCGCACCCCATCGGCGAATTCCACATCGACCTGCCGCGCCCGCGCGACGTGGCCGAGGTGCGCGTGACACCGCGCTTCGTGGAGCTGCACCAGGCCATCTGGTCGGTGCTGCGCGACGAGGTGTTGAAGGGCTACCGGCAGCAGCTCGCGGCATGAAGAACACCCTCACCCTTCGCATCGCCCAGCTCGCCCTGCTGGTGGCGGTGTTCGTGCTGTGGCACGTGCTCACCACGCCGGGGCTCGTGCCGCCCTTCCTCTTCGCCGACGACCGCCAGGCGGCCTTCTTCTTCGGCGAGCCGGTCAAGATCTTCTCGCGCATCTGGAGCTGGTTCGTGACGAGCGCCGACATCTACCAGCACCTGGGCGTGACCCTGCTCGAAACGGTGCTCGCCTTCGGCATCGGCACGGTGCTGGGCCTGGCCTGCGGCATGTGGCTGGCACTGAGCCCGCTGGCCGCCGCCATCTGCGACCCGTACATCAAGGCGCTGAACTCGATGCCGCGCGTGATCCTCGCGCCGATCTTCGCGGTGTGGTTCGGCCTGGGTGTCGCGAGCAAGGTGGCACTCGGCGTCACGCTGGTCTTCTTCATCGTCTTCTTCAACGTCTACCAGGGCGTGAAGGAGGTGAGCCCGGTCGTGCTCGCCAATGCACGCATGCTGGGCGCGAGCCAGCGGCAGCTCCTGCGCCATGTGTACCTGCCGAGTGCGATGAGCTGGGTCTTCAGCTCGCTGCACACGAGCGTGGGCCTGGCCTTCGTGGGCGCGGTGGTGGGTGAATACCTCGGCTCGGCGCGCGGCGTGGGCTACCTGATCCTGCAGGCCGAGGGGGCGTTCGACATCAACACGGTGATGGCGGGCATCCTCGTGCTCACCGCCTTCGCGCTGCTGCTCGATGCGGTGGTCGGGCAGGTGGAGCGGCGGCTGATGAAGTGGCAGCCGAAAAGCGGCGAGACGGAAAAGCTCTGACGGTCAGGTGATGCGGTAGTAGTCGAGCACCACGAGGCGTGCCTCGCGGCGGCCCGAGGCGATGGCCATCGTCTTGTTCAGGTGCTGCCACGCCGGTGCACCGGCCTGGAAGCGGATCAGCGTGCGGAAGAAATACTCCTTCGGGTCCACCGGCTCGCCGCGCGCCAGCCGCTCCATCACCGCCGGCTCGCCGTGCCGCAGGCCGACGCTCGTGACCTCGATCAGCGCGCCGTCCTCGGCCCGGATCACGTAGTGGGCCGAGATGTCGAGCACGCCGTCGCCACGATTGATCTGCCAGTCGACGCCGCCGTCCACGAGCGTGCCGTTCAGCTCGGGGCCTGTCACCGTGCCGCCCTTGAGCGGGATGAAGCGTCGCTCGCCGTAGGGGCCGCCGCCCAGGGTGACGAGCTTTTCCACCTCGCAGCGGACCTGGCACATGGGAACGAGGGCAGGCGGCGGGGCGATGTCGGTCATGGCGGCAGGCAAGGGCGAGACATGCGACACGATACGCGCGCGCCCACCCCCACCCGGTCATCCCAGAGGATGACGCTGCGTTGTCGTCTTCAGGGATGACACACCCGGCGGCCCGGCCCGACCACACTCCACTCCAAGGAGACCCACACCATGCGCAACACCCATCCCATCGGCCGCCGTGCCCTCGTCGCCGCCGCGAGCCTCGCCGCCCTGGCCCTGCCCTCGCTGGCCCTGGCCCAGGCCTACCCCGACAAGCCCTTGAAGCTGCTCGTCGGCTTCCCGCCCGGCACCGGCCCCGACGTGGTGACGCGCCTGGTCGGCCAGAAGCTCGAAGCGGGCCTCAAGCAGTCGGTGGTGGTGGAGAACCGCGCCGGCGCGGGCGGCCAGATCGCCACGCAGGCCGTGGCCAAGAGCCCGGCGGACGGCTACACGCTGCTGATCGGCGAGGTGGGCTCGATCGCCATCGCCCCGCCCGCCTTCAGCAAGTTGCCCTATGACCCGGCCAAGGAGCTGGCAGTCGTGGCCGAGGTCGTGCGGTCGGACTTCCTGCTCGTGGTGCCGGTGCAGTCGCCGCACAAGACGGTGGCCGACGTCGTCAAGGCCGGCAAGGCGAGCAAGGACCGCCTGAACTTCGCCACCTTCGGCGCCGGCACGCCAGGCCATTTCGGCGCGGAGATGCTGGCCGAGCAGGGCGGCTTCAAGGTCGAGCCCATCCACTACCGCGCCACGGGCGATGCGATCACCGCCATCGTGGCGGGCGACGTGCAGGCTGCCTTCGTGTCGACCGCGCTCGGCTCGGCCCAGATCAAGGCCGGCAAGATGCGCGCGCTCGCCACCACCGCCCCGAGTCGCTCGCCCCTGCTGCCCGAGGTGCCCACCTTCACCGAAGCCGGTCTCGGCAAGGTCGACTTCTCGGCCTGGTTCGCGCTCTTCGCCCCTGCCGGCACGCCGGCGGCAGTGCTGGACACGCTGAACAAGCAGGCCGTCGCCGCGGTGCAATCGGCTGACGTGAAGCAGAAGCTCGTCGACGCCGGCTTCACCGTCACCGGCACCTCGCGTGCCGATGCCGAGAAGATGGTCAAGTCCGAGGCCTCGCGCTGGGCCGGCATCGTCAAGCAGACCGGCTTCAAGGGCGACTGATCCGCCTTGCCACATGGCACGGTTGAAACACCGTGCAACCACGGCGGCGGGGCGGGCATACGCCACAGGCTGGCAACATTCGGCCAGCGCGGCTGGACTATGCTGCGCTGTCCGTGATGTCTTCCTGGAGTGACCGATGAAGCCCACCCGCCTTGCCACCACCCTGGCCCTCGCCCTCGGCAGCGCCGCGTTTCCGGCGCTCGCCAGCTCGACCGCCGCGTCGTCCGCCTCCGAAGGTATCTCCGCTTCCGTGGGCAGCGCGTCCACCTCGTTCGAGAAGTCGAGCGATGCGTCGTCCAAGACGGACAAGACCGCCGCCGGCGACTACAAGGTGACCGAGGTCGCCGAAGTGGCCGAACGACCGGGCACCGTGCGGCTCGCGCTGCAGCCGGTGGCCGCCGACGCCAAGGCCGACGACGGCTTCTACCTCTACGTGCCGGCGCAGGTCGTCGCGCGCGACCAGGTCGCCGCGGGCCAGGTGATCACCGCCAAGCCGCGCCCCTACGGTGTGGAATTCGCGAAGGCCGACACCGGCCGCGCCTTTTTCCTGGTGATGCACGACGCCTGGCACCGCGAGCTGCAGTCGAACGCCGTCACGCTTTGATTCCTCGCTGGATCGCCCGGGCAGCGGTGCTGGTCGGGCTGTGCGGCGCCTCGCTTGCCGCCCAGGCGGGCAGCTACCGCTTCTGCGACGAGCCGCTCGAGCTCAACGCCGGGCAGAAAGACCGCCTCTTCCGGCTCGGCGGCGTCATCAAGGACGCGCTCGAGCAGCATGCCGTGAGCGGCGTGGCGCTGATGTCGCGCTCGGGGCTCGACCTCGACCGCTTCGGCCACCGTTACTCGCACGCCGGCGTGAGCCTCAAGGCCAACACCGACACCCCCTGGGCGGTGCGCCAGCTCTACTACGCCTGCGACGAGAAACGGCCTCGCCTCTTCGACCAGGGCATCTCGGGCTTCCTGCTCGGCACCGAGGACCCGAAGGTGGGCTACGTCTCGGTGCTGGTGCTGCCGGAGGCCGAATCGAAGCGGCTGGAGGCGGCGGCCCTGGACAAGCGCGGCGCGCTGTCGCTGCTGGCGGGCGTGTACAGCGCGAATGCGTTCGCGTTCAGCGAGCGCTACCAGAACTGCAACCAGTGGGTGGCCGAGCTGCTGGCCAGCGCCTGGGCCGACGTGCCCGTCGGCTCACGCACCGGTGCGCAGGAATGGCTGGTGCAGCGCGACTACCGGCCGAGCGAATTCGACATCCGCCATCGCTGGCTGCTGTCGCTTGCGATGCTCTTCGTGCCCTGGCTGCACCGCGACGACCACCCGATCGAAGACCTGCACGAGGCCAAGCTGCGCGTCAGCATGCCGGCGGCGATCGAAGACTTCGTGCGCCGGCAGGTGCCGGGCGCGATCCGCATGGAGTTCTGTCACAACGAGCGGCACATGGTCGTGCGGCAAGGGTGGGAGCCGATCGCCGACGGGTGTGAGCCGGGCGATGGGGACACGGTGATCCCGTACTAGCCAGCGCGCCGCCGAGCGCCGGGCCGCCGCAAGCCGGCCGGCATCCCCTCGTGGGATCGGCCGTGGTCCCACGGCCGAGGGGCCGTCATCACTTGGAGGTGGGCATCACGAACTCGGCGCCCTTGCCGATGCTCGCCGGCCAGCGCTGCATCACGCTCTTCTGCTTGGTGTAGAAGCGCACGCCCTCCTCGCCATAGGCATGCATGTCGCCGAAGAGGCTCTTCTTCCAGCCCCCGAAGCCGTGCCACGCCATCGGCACCGGGATGGGCACGTTGATGCCCACCATGCCGACCTGGATGCGGCGCGCGAACTCGCGCGCCACGTTGCCGTCGCTGGTGAAACACGACACGCCGTTGCCGAACTCGTGGTCGTTGATGAGCTGCACCGCAGCCGCGAAGTCGGGCACACGCACCACGCCGAGCACCGGGCCGAAGATCTCTTCCCGGTAGATCTTCATCTGCGGCGTCACGTGGTCGAAGAGCGTGCCGCCGAGCCAGAAACCCTGTTCGTGGCCCGGCACCTTGAAGCCTCGCCCGTCGACCACCAGCGTCGCACCTTCCTTCACGCCGTGGTCGATGTAGCCGGCGATGCGGTCGCGTGCCTGCGCGGAGACGATGGGGCCCATCTCGGCGTCGAGCTCCATGCCGTTCTTGATCTTGAGCGTCTTCGCACGCGCAGCGAGCGCGGGCACGAGCTTGTCGGCCACGTCGCCCACCGCCACCGCGACGCTGATCGCCATGCAGCGCTCGCCGGCCGAGCCGTAGCCGGCGCCGATGAGCGCGTCCACCGCCTGGTCGAGGTCGGCATCGGGCATCACCACCATGTGGTTCTTCGCGCCGCCGAGGGCCTGCACCCGCTTGCCGTGGTGGGCGCCAGTTTCGTAGATGTACTGCGCGATGGGCGTGGAGCCGACGAAGCTCACGGCCTTCACGTCGGGGTGGGTGAGCAGCGTGTCGACGGCGAGCTTGTCGCCCTGCACGACGTTGAACACGCCGTCGGGCAGGCCGGCTTCCTTGAGCAGCTGCGCCATAAAGAGCGAGGGCGACGGGTCGCGCTCGCTGGGCTTGAGCACGAAGCTGTTGCCCGCGGCGATGGCGACGGGGAACATCCAGCACGGCACCATGCACGGGAAGTTGAACGGCGTGATACCGGCCACCACGCCGAGCGGCTGG
>DASWSY010000019.1:0-2353 GCA_036402415.1 Rhizobacter sp.
GGCGAGGTTCTTCTCGATCTGCAGGTTGGTGTCGAAGTGGATCGTGCTCAGCGTCAGCTTGCCGGCGCCGTCGAGGATGGCGACGCCACAATGGCTGCTGATGTCCAGCCCGAGCACGCACGAATTCTGCACGTACTTTGCACTCGGAGGCGTGCCGGTGTCGGGACCGCCGGGGGTCTTGGGGACGAAGGTCAGGGCCATTGGCTCACCCGCACTTCGAGTCGCCGCACGACGTGCAGGTCAGGCAGCCGCCCATCATCAGCGCCGCCTGCTCGCCGCACTTGCCGCAGCGCTGGTACTCGACGCCCTCGGCCTCGGCCTGCGCCTGCTTGTCGGCGATGACCGCCATCTGCGTGGCGTTGAGCGCCGGCGCTTCGAGCGCGCCGATGCGCTGGCAGTGCTTCTTGAACACGGTGCCGATTTCGGCGACCACGCTGGGCATCATCTTGCCCTCGGACCAGTAGCCGCCCTGCGGGTCGTACACCTGCAGCAGCTCGTCGATCACGAACAGGTAGTCGCCGGGCTTGCGCAGCAGCGCGCTGATCACGCGCGTGAGCGCGGCGATCCACTGGAAATGCTCGACGTGCTTGGTGTTGATGAACATCTCGATGGGCCGGAACTTGCCGTCCTCGGTCACGATGTCGTTGATCGTGATGTACATGGCGTGGCCCAGCACCGGCGGCCGGATTTTGTAGGTCGTGCCGGTCACCACGTCCGGGCGCTCGTACGGCGGCGCCTCGACGACGATGCGTTCGACCTCCGCCTTGGTCGGCACGGCGGCCGGCTTGGAGTCGGGCAGGACCACGCTGTAGCCCTTGATTTTCTGGTCAATCTTGACGGGGGAGGACTTGGCTTCCATCTGCGATCCACTCGATGCTGGGGAGGGTGTGCGCCGGCTTGCCGTCCCGCATCCACGTGATCGTGGCCGGGTGCTTGCTGCCGAAGCATTGTTTGGCGACCGGGCAGGCCTGTGCCTGCGGAGTCATCATGGTCTTGCACACGCCGCACGGGGCGCCGCGCTCGGGCTCGCGCCGGGCAAGGGTCACCGCGTGGGCGCGAGCCACGTATTCGGCGACGCCCTTGTGGTCGCGGCGCACCGTGTATTCCTTGAACGGGCTCATGTCCCCGTTCTCGTCCTTCATGCCGTGCCCGCGCATCATGTACAGCACGCTGGCTTCCTCAGTGCTGACCTGCTTGGCCCACGGCTGGGTGCTCTTGGCGAGCGTGCGCAGGTACAGCTGGGTGCGCGCCTTGTGCTCGCCGAGCGGGCCCTTGAGGCCCTTGAACTGGTCGGTGCCCATGATCTTGCACTCGACGAGGCGCAGCTTCTCGCCCTCGCGCGTGCGCACCAGTGCGTCGATGCCGCCGGAGTGGCCGGCCACAGGGTCGGTGCAGCGCATCTCGACGTATTCGAGGATGCAGGTGTGGTCCTTGCTGGTGTTGAGCTTCGCCATCGCGCCGGCGTAGGAGTCGAACTCGACCGCCTTCTTGCACGCCCGGCAGCGCCAGCCGCCCCACATCCGGTCGCGCAGCCACACCTCGTTGAACAGGGCCTGCTTCATGCGGCCCTCGGCGTAGGTGATTTCCTGCGCGGTGTCGATGTGCGCGGTCTTCTCCTTCACGTCGTACTCGTCGAGGAGGATGTACTTGCGCGGGCAGAACTCGACCTCCTGCTTGGTCAGCTCGGAGGCGTGGATGGTCTTCTTGCTGCGCGGCAGCTCGAAGCCGCCGACCAGCGAGTGCAGCAGGCGCTTGATCACCCCGTCGTTGCCCTTCTCGGGCTTGTGCTTGACGAGGACCGCCTTGAGGCTAGTCGCGGCCATCGAGGAGCTCCTTGAACAGGTGCTCCGGGATCATCACCCAGCTGCCCGCCTTCTCGGGCGTGCCGTCGGCGTTGACGAACTGGAGCGCGAGCGCGGGGGTCTTGCCCTTCGGCAGGGCCTCGCGGCTGATCTTCTGCAGCCAGTCGAGCTTGAGGCTCAGGCTGGCGTTGGTGGTGCTCTTGTTCTCGCACAGGAAGTCGCCGGCGGCGAAGTCGCCCTTGGCGGACGCGATGGCGCCGCTGGCCGGCGTGAGGCGCGCACCGAGACGCGTGCTGGCCTTGCGCTCGGCGCGGCGGCCGCTGGCCCCGATGCCAGCGCGGGCGCGGCGGGCGGTGTAGGGATTGTCACTCATCGGCTTCGATGACCTCGCCCGAGTTCATCACCGCCTCGATCAGGCCGGAGTGCAGGCCGTCGGCGAAGTCCTTGTCGGCGCGGATGCGCTCCTGCAGCGCGTCCTGCGTCTTGAAGTTCAGCACCTCGCCGGTGCCCGGGTGGGTCAGGTCCCAGCCGCCGCCTTTGGCCTCGGTCTT
>DASWSY010000020.1:0-1697 GCA_036402415.1 Rhizobacter sp.
GTCCTCAAGCTCGCCTCGGATGCACACGGTGCTGAAATCGCTTACGCCCAGCTCATGGCTAACGCGATCCCGCCGCGCAGCGGTGGCCGCGAATACTGGGAGCACGTCGAAAGCGTGTACCGCGCGTACGCAGCCCATGGCGCTGTTGTCCCCCCGGAACGCAACGAGCCACCGCCCGAAATGGTGCTCTACAGTCCCTCCAATAAGTGGATTGTTGCTGTGCTCGACGACGACGGCACGAGTCACAATTCCCACATTCAGGCGTGCATGGTTCGCCACCGTTACCCCGACGCGATTTTCATGACTTTCGACGCGGCCGAGAAGGCCATGGACGAGGCCTACTGCACATCGCCCGAGACGATCTCAACCGAAGACTACGAGACCGCTTACGGCTGCATGCCGCCGGTCCGGTCGACCATGGCTGGCGGCATGCATGTCTTCCGGCTCGCCGAGCTCTATACGAGCAACGTCGGCACTTGGTACGGCCGCCAAGGCGACCAGTGTTACCGATTCCGGGGCCACAAGGACATGGCTATCGGTGAGGTCGTGCAGAAGATCCGCGACGCGCGCAGTCCCGCGCTCGCAGTCACGCCAGACAGCCTCGCCTGAGCAGAGAGCACCTTATGCAACCTGACACCCCAGACACCGCCGCATGGACCCGCCTGCTGATCGTGGGTCAATTGCGCGTGCAGCGCACCAAGGACGTCCTTCAGGTCGACGTCTTCGGCGACCGCCAGCAGAACACCTACGACGGCAACCGCCTGCAGCTTTTCAGCGGCGTCACCACGCTAACCCGAGCCGAGGAGTACTTCGGCGCAACGCTGGCGCAGCGTATCCACGAACTCCCTGCCTATCAGCGCGAGCTCTACGTTGGCGGCGAGCAGCTGGCTGCCGTCTCCGGCGCGCTGGGGAAAGTGCTGCGGGGCGAGCTCTGGAACGATCAGGGCTACGCCCAACGCGGCGTGTATGGACCGATCCGCGCGGACAAGAGCGGGCGGGACTACCTGACCGGTATCGGCGTCGACCTATGCCCTGTTGATGAAAGCGCCTTCCCGTCCGGTGTCACCTACGTGGCGCGAGCCACGCTCGCGCAGTTGAGCGCATTGACCGAGCACGACATCGAGTTCGAGCACCAGTTGACCGCGCTGCGCGGCTGCCCGCTGCACATCGTGGACCCACAAGCCATTACGGCGGACAAGCTCGATGTCGCCACCAATGTGGCCCGGTTCTATCGCGTGCGCGCCGCCCATGCCGAGGATCCTGCTGCCGCGCGCGCATGGGGTGACGCTGAGCGACAATTGCTGGACCAGCGCAAGATGCTGGGCAAGGCGTACGACTGGATGAAAGCCTGCACAGAGCAGGGCGTCACCCTTTCCAAGTCCATCAAGGGCGGGCGCACCCACTACACGGCATACAAGGGGTCCCAGTCGATCACGGCCGCGCTGGAAGACGAGCGTGACGTCTGGCAGGCAGGTGCCGTGGCCTTGGGAATCCACCAGCCGAACGCCTCCCCGGATGACGTCAGCGAGCCCGTGACTGTGGCGATCGGCAATGCCATCCAGTCGCTGGCAGCATGTGCCGCCCACGCCCAGCACATCGTCAACGAACGGGATGATGTCCCGGGCTTGATGCATCATCTTTACGCGTTGGAAGATGCACGCCGGGAGGTCAAGTTGGACGGGGCACTGCTGGCCGAA
>DASWSY010000021.1:0-3015 GCA_036402415.1 Rhizobacter sp.
GAAGGCCCCACGCGCCCGTGGCCAGGCAAGCCCCAATGAAAAGGCCCGCACAGGCGGGCCTCTCATGGATACCGGGCGAGCTCAGTCGCGCCTGTAGCTGTCGTGGCAGGCCTTGCAGGCCTGCCCCACCGCGCCGGCGGCGGTGCGCATCGCAGCCAGGTCGCCCGACTTGGCCGCCATGTTGAGCTTGGCCATCTCGTCCTGCATCTTGGTGGCCGCGGCGTTGAACTTGTCGCGCTCGGTCCAGATCTCGCTCTTGGCCCGCGTGTCGCCCTTGTCGGTGCCGTCGCCGAACCCGGCAAAGGGGAGTGTTGCCATCATGGTGGCGACCTCGGCGTTCGTGGCAGCCGCCTTGGCGTCGAAGGGGATGCGGCCGTTGGCCATCGCCGCCACCCGTCCGAAATGCGCGGCCATCACGGTGAAGGCGGCCTTGCGGTACTTGATCGCATCTTCCGGCTTGGCGAACTGCGCGGCGGCGGGCAGCGCCGTGGCCAGGCCGAGGACGGCAGCCAAGGCTGGGAACAGACGTTTCATGCGGGTTCTCCTGGCAAAGGTGGAGGGCTGGGGACCGTGGGGCACGCGGCTTGCCGCGGCAGCCCCGGACGCAGTGTACGCAGCAGGTGGCGCCTGCGCCTGCGTGGCCTTGGGCCCTAGGGCGTGGCTCGCCACCCGCGCGGCAACCGGTTATCTTTCAGCCCTCCCGCCCGACCCCGCTTCCCACCATGCCTCCTGCCCTTCGCACCGTCCGCGTCTGGGACTTGCCGACGCGCCTCTTCCACTGGCTGCTCGCGGCCTGCGTCATCGGCTCGGTGATCAGCGCCAAGGTGGGCGGCAATGCCATGGTCTGGCACTTCCGCCTCGGCTACGCGATCCTCGCGCTCTTGGCATTCCGCCTCGTGTGGGGCCTGGTGGGCGGGCACTGGTCGCGCTTTGCACGCTTCGTCTACTCGCCGGCCACGGTGTGGCGATACCTCCAAGGCCGCACCCGTGAAGACGAACACCTCGACGTCGGGCACACGCCGACGGGTGCTCTGTCGGTCTTTGCGCTGCTGGCCATCCTGCTGCTCCAGGTCGCCTCCGGGCTCGTGGCCGACGACGAGATCGCCAACACCGGGCCGCTCGTCCGCTTCGTGAGCGGTGCCACCAGCAGCCTGGCCACCGGCTGGCACAAGGGCTGGGGACAGTGGCTCATCATCGGCCTCGTGGTGCTGCACATCGCCGCCGTCCTCTACTACCTGCTGAAGAAGCGGCAAAACCTCGTCGGCCCGATGTTCAGCGGCGACAAGCCGCTGCCCGAAGGCGTGCCATCGTCGGCGGACGGCGCGGGGGCCCGGACCCTGGCCGCCCTGCTGCTGGTGGCCTGCGCTGGCGGCGTCGCCTGGCTGGTCAGCCTCGGTGCCTGAGCCCATGGACGCACCGACCATCGAACTCCTCCCGGCTGACACCGCCGAGCTCATCGCGCAGACGCGGACGATCTTCCGCGAGTACGCCGCCAGCCTCGACGTCGACCTGTGCTTCCAGGGCTTCGAGGCCGAACTGGCCGGCCTGCCCGGCGACTATGCGCCGCCCGGCGGGCAGTTGCTGCTGGCCCTGGTCGACGGCAACGTGGCGGGCTGCGGCGCGCTGCGGCCCCTGCACGATGCCGACTACCCGAATGCCTGCGAGATGAAGCGCCTCTTCGTGCGCCCGGCCTTCCGGCGCTTCGGCCTCGGCCGCTTGCTGGCCCAGCGCCTGCTCGACGATGCGCGGCGCGCTGGCTACTCCAACATGCTGCTCGACACGCTGGACGACATGGAGTCGGCGCGCGAGCTCTACGCCACGCTCGGTTTCGAGGAAGTACCGCCGTACTACTACAACCCCATCCCCGGCGCCCACTACCTCCGCGCCCGGCTGGACCATGCCTCCGAATTCAAGAGCTCACGTCGTTGAATTGCAGGCCGGGGCGCTGCGGCTCGCGGTGCGGCCCGACCTGGGCGGCTGCGTCGCCGGCCTCTGGCACGGCGACTCGGCCGTACTCCTGTCGTCGCCACCCGCCAGCCTGCGCGCTTCGCGTCCCTCGGGCAGCTTTCCGCTGGTGCCCTACTCCAATCGCATCGGCCATCGCCGCTTCGAATGGCTGGGGCGTCACCACACGACCGAGCCCAATTTCGGCGACAGCCCGCATTCCCTGCACGGCGTGGCCTGGCTGCGCCCGTGGCAGGTGGACGCCGTCGACGAACATGCGCTCACACTGAGCTACGAACACCGGCCCGACGCGCATTGGCCCTTCGCGTTCCACGTGCAGCAAGGCTTCGAGCTCAACGGCGAGGCGCTCACCGTGCGGCTCGTGCTTCACAACACCGCCACCGACACCCAGCCGGTGGGCCTCGGCTGGCACCCTTACTTTCCAAAGCGCCCCAGCAGCCACCTGCGCGCACGGGCCGCCGAACGGTGGGACAGCGACGCATCGCAACTGCCCACCCGGCCCGTACCTGCCGGCAATATCGACGACGACATCGAGCGCCTGCGCCTGGACCACTGCTTCGACCACTGGGACGGGCTGGCCAAGATCCAGGACGACCATTTCTCGCTGACACTGCGCTCCTCGCTTCGCCGGCTCGTCGTCTACACCCCGCAGGACAAGGACTACTTCTGCGTCGAGCCGGTGAGCCATGTGAACAACGCCATCCAGATGGCCGCGCCCACCGCGCACGGCCTCATCGCCCTTGCCCCAGGTGACAGCACCGATGCCTGGATGACCCTCGACGTGACAGCCCTGTGACCCACTCCTCCCAAGACAACATCACCGCGCTCGACGCGCCCGTCTCGCTGCTCGGCGAATCGCCTTTCTGGCACCCCACGGAGCAGCAGCTCTACTGGACCGACATTCCCGGCAAGACCCTGCACCGCCACGACCCGGCGAGCGGCCGGCACCGCAGCTGGCCTGTCGACGCGGAAGTCGGCAGCCTCGCCCCGATGCGCGACGGCGGCCTGCTGCTGGCGCGGCGGGATGGCCTGTGGCACTTCGACCCGGAG
>DASWSY010000022.1:0-15608 GCA_036402415.1 Rhizobacter sp.
GCCACTGCCTAGAATTCGCCCCTTTTCGCCCCTTTTCGCCCCTGGCCGAGGATCGCCGTGTCTGACCGAATCGTCGTTTTGCCGCAGTACATCCTGCCCAAGGGGGCGCTGACCGCCCTGGCCGGGCGCAGTGCCTCGGCGCGCGCCGGGCAGCTCACCACGCGCTTCGTCGAATGGTTCGTGCGCCGCTACAACGTGGACATGAGCGAGGCGGCCAACCCCGACATCGCGAGCTACCCGACCTTCAACGACTTCTTCACCCGGGCCCTCAAGCCCGGCGCCCGGCCGATCGCCAAGGCCGACCTGGTGTGCCCGGTAGACGGCGCGATCAGCCAGTTCGGCGCCATCGAGCGCGACCTGATCTTCCAGGCCAAGGCCCACCGTTACACCACCACCGCGCTGATCGGCGGTGACGCCCCGCTCGCCGCGCAGTTCGACCATGGCCATTTCGCGACGCTCTACCTCAGCCCGCGCGACTACCACCGCATCCACATGCCGTGCGACGGACGCCTCACACGCATGGTCCACGTGCCGGGCGACCTCTTCTCGGTCAACCCCGCCACGGCGCGCGGCGTGCCCGGGCTCTTCGCGCGCAACGAGCGTGTGGTGTGCGTGTTCGAGGGGTCGCGCGGGCCCTTCGTGCTGGTGCTGGTGGGCGCGACCATCGTGGGCAGCATGGCCACGGTGTGGCACGGCGTGGTCAACCCGCCCCGGGTCGCGAAGGTGCGCGAATGGCGCTACGACGACAAGAGCATCACGCTCAGGCAAGGCGAAGAGATGGGCCGCTTCCTGCTGGGCTCGACCGTGGTCATGCTCTTCCCGAAGGGCGAACTTGCCTTCAACAGTGCATGGCAGCCGGGCGGTGCGATCCGCCTGGGCGAGGTCATGGCGAACTACAGCGCCAGCCGGTAGGCACTCTCAAAGGCGCGCGCGGCGCCCGTCACCGGGTCGGTGAAGGCAAGTTCGCGCGCCACGAGCTGCAAGGGTTTGTCGAAGTCGGGCACTTCGCATTCGGGCAGCAGCACCGGGTAGATGCCGTCGTGGCGCAGGGGCAGTCCGAGCCCGGCCATGTGCACCCGCAACTGGTGGCGCTTGCCGCTCAAGGGTTGCAGCCGATAGCGGCCCCACCCGCCCTTCGCCTCCAGCAGCTCGATCAGCGTCTCGCTGTTGGGCTCGCCAGGCTCCTCGCGCATCGCCATGAAGTTGTCGCCATCGACCAGCCGGTTGCGCAGCGTCAGGGGCCAGTGGAGGTCGGCGCGCAGCGGCGCGATCGCCTCGTAGACCTTGCGCGCGCTTCGCTCGCGGAACACCGCCTGGTACGCACCGCGCGTCTGCGGCTGCACGCTGAAGAGCACGAGGCCGGCGGTGTCGCGGTCGATGCGGTGCACGGGCGCCAGCGTGTCGATGCCGAGCCTGCGCTTGAGCCGCACCAGCAGCGTCTCGTGCAGGTGCCGCCCCGAGGGCGTGACGGGCATGAAGTGCGGCTTGTCGGCGACGACGATCCAGTCGTCCTGGAAGACCACCGTCTCGGGCTGCGGGAAAGGCCGCTCGGCAGGCGGGCTGCGGTAGTAGTAGACCTTGAGCCGCGACTCGAACGGCGTGTCGTGCTGCACGACACGGCCTCGGGCGTCGATCACCTCGCCGGCCTCGATGCGCGCGCGCCAGGTGGCCGGGTCGATGCGCGGAAAGCGCTCGATCAGGAAGGCCGCGATCGTCGGCCACGGCCCGTCGGGCAAGGCCACGCAACTCGGCCCCACGCCATCGCGCACGGGCAGTGGCAGCTCAGACGGCGTCATGCAGCCGCTTCGCGCGCGCGAGCCGCCATCCGCCATCGGGCTCGCCGGCGTAGACCTGCTCGGCGGTGGTGGCGGTCTGCTGCAGGCGGGTGTCGAGCGCGATGCGGTTGTCGAACACGAAGCACTCGCCCTGCCACTCGCGCCCGGCATCGGGCATGGCCTGGAAGTAGTTCAGGATGCCACCTTCGAGCTCGTGCACGGTGAGGCCCAGACCCTGCATCCAGCCGGCGGTCTTCTCGCAGCGGATGCCACCGGTGCAGTACATCGCCACCTGCTTGCCTTCAGCCCGCCACTGCGCCGCATGCTCGGCGACGTAGCGCGGAAAGTCGCGGAAGCTCGTGACCCCCGGGTCGACAGCGCCGGCGAAGTGGCCGAGCCGGAATTCGAAGCTGTTGCGGTTGTCGAGCACGACCACGTCGTCGCGCGCGATCAGCTCGCGCCATTCCTGCGGCGTGCGCTGCGTGCCCGTGGCCGGCGCATAGGGCACGCCCACGGTCACCACCTCGGGCTTCACATGGAGGGCGAGCCGCGCAAACGGCGGCGTGCGGCAGGCACTTCGCTTGAAGGCCATGCCGGCAAAGCGGGGGTCCTGCGTCAGCTCACGCTCGAACGCGTCGAGCGCCGCTGCCGGCCCGGCCAGCACGCCGTTGAGCCCCTCGTGGGCGACGAGCACGCTGCCCAGCAAACCCTTCGCAAGCGCACGCAACCCGGCTGCGACTGCAGCCGGGTCGTCGAGCGTGACGAGTTTGTAGAAAGAGGCATGGACCGTGGGCCCGAGGCCCGCGGTCACCCCATGTGCAGGCCGCCGTTGACCGAGAAGTCGGCGCCGGTGGCGAAGCCCGACTCGTCGGAGGCGACCCACGACACGATGGACGCGATGTCGTCCGGCGTGCCCAGGCGCTTGATGGGGATCTGCGCCACGATCTTGTCGAGCACGTCCTGGCGGATGGCCTTGACCATGTCGGTCGCGATGTAGCCCGGGCTCACGGTGTTGACCGTCACGCCCTTGTTGGCCACTTCCTGCGCCAAGGCCATCGTGAAGCCGTGCATGCCGGCCTTGGCCGCCGAGTAGTTGGTCTGCCCGAACTGGCCCTTCTCGCCGTTCACCGACGAGATGTTGATGATCCGACCCCAGCCCTTTTCCAGCATGTCGTCGATGACCTGCTTGGTCACGTTGAAGAGGCTGGTCAGGTTGGTCTCGATCACCGCGTCCCAGTCGGCGCGGCTCATCTTGCGGAACATGCCGTCGCGGGTGATGCCGGCGTTGTTGACCAGCACGTCGATGGGGCCGACCTCGGCCTTGGTCTTCTGGAACGCGGCGACAGTCGAATCCCAGTCGCCCACGTTGCCGACGGACGCATGAAAGTCGTAGCCCAGCGCCTTCTGCTCGTCCAGCCACTTCTGGAAGTCACGGCTGGGCCCGCAGCCCGCCACGACGATGAAGCCGTCGCGATGCAGCCGCTGGCACATCGTGGTCCCGATGCCACCCATGCCCCCGGTGACGTATGCAACTTTCTTCGCCATTGTTCTTCTCCTGGTGTGTATGAATCTCTAGAGTCGCGCCGCGACGGTCGGGGGTCAATCGGGTTCCCACCAATCCAGCGCGGCGCCGTGCCGATCAGCGTTCCACCGTCAGTGCAACGCCCATGCCACCGCCGATGCACAGGCTGGCGATGCCCTTCTTGGCATTGCGCTTCTGCATCTCGTGGAGCAAGGTCACCAGGATGCGGCAGCCCGATGCACCGATGGGGTGCCCGATGGCGATGGCGCCGCCGTTCACGTTCACCTTGCTGGTGTCCCAGCCCATTTCGTTGTTGACCGCGCACGCCTGTGCGGCGAAGGCCTCGTTGATTTCCAGCAGGTCAAGGTCGGCCGGCTTCCAGCCCGCGCGCTGCAGGGCTTTCTGCGACGCCGTGACCGGGCCCATGCCCATCAGGGCCGGGTCGAGGGCGGTGGTGGCGTAGCTCTTGATGCGGGCGAGCGGCGTGAGGCCGAGTTGGTCGGCCTTCTTCGCGCTCATCACCACCACGCCGGCGGCGCCGTCGTTGATGCCCGAGGCATTGCCGGCGGTCACGCCACCGGCCTTGTCGAAGGCGGGGCGCAGGCCCGACAGGGCTTCGGCGTTGGTCTTGCGGTTGATGAACTCGTCGGCCGCGAACACGATCGGGTCGCCCTTCTTCTGCGGAATGCTGAAGGGCACGATCTCGTCCTTGAACCGGCCGGCGTCCTGCGCGGCGGCAGCCTTCTGCTGCGAGGCCAGGGCCAGCGCATCCTGGGCTTCGCGGCTGATGCCGTACTTCTTGGCCACGTTCTCGGCGGTGATGCCCATGTGGTACTGGTTGTAGACGTCGAAGAGGCCGTCCACGATCATCGAGTCGATGAGCTTCCAGTCGCCCATGCGCTGTCCGTCGCGCGAGTTGGGCAGCACGTGCGGCGCGAGGCTCATGTTCTCCTGGCCGCCGGCGATCACGATCTCGGTGTCGCCGTCGCGGATGGACTGCGCAGCCAGCATCACGGCCTTGAGGCCCGAGCCGCAGACCGCGTTGATGGTCATGGCCGGCACGGACTGCGGCAGGCCAGCCTTGATGACGGCCTGGCGCGCCGCGTTCTGGCCGGAGCCAGCCGTCAACACCTGGCCGAGCACCACCTCGCTGATCTGGTCGCCGGTGAGCTTGGCGCGCTTGAGCAGGTCGGCGATCACGGCGGCGCCGAGTTCGGGCGCCGGCACCTTGGCGAGGCTTCCGCCGAATTTGCCCACGGCGGTACGGGCGGCTGCGACGATGACGATGTCAGACATGGGGTTCTCCTGGTTGGCGGCGGTGCGTTGATATCACGGTGGGCCGGCTCGCGATTGACGCGGCTCAAGCCTTCTGCTTGACGTACCGGCCCGGGGCCGGTTCGATCGGTTTGTACTTGCGGCTGCCGGGCGACTTGGGCGCGGGCACCTGCTTGCCGGCATGGCTCTTGAGCCAGGCGTCCCAGTCGGGCCACCAGCTTCCCGGGTGTTCCTTGGCCTTGTCGAGCCAGGCCTGTTCCGAGGCCGGCAGCGCAGCCGTCGCGCCCACCCAGTAGCTTCGCTTCTTCTTCTCGGGCGGGTTGATGACGCCGGCGATGTGGCCCGAGGCGCCCAGCACGAAGCGGCACTTGGCCTTCTTGAGCACCTGGGTGTTGCGGTAGGCACCGTCCCACGGGACGATGTGGTCTTCCTTCGAACCATAGACGTAGACCGGCGCGTCGATCAGGCCGAGGTCGATCGGCGTGCCGCACACCGTCACCTTGCCGGGCTTGGCGAGGTTGTTTTCCAGGTAGGTGTTGCGCAGGTACCAGCAGTACATCGGCCCGGGCAGGTTGGTGCTGTCGCTGTTCCAGTAGAGCAGGTCGAAGGGCGGCGGCGTCTCGCCCTTGAGGTAGTTGCCCACCACGTAGTTCCAGACCAGGTCGTTGGGGCGCAGCGCGCTGAAGGTGGAGGCGAGCTCCTGGCCCTTGAGCAAGGTGCCGCCACCCGGGCTGTCGGCGCCGAGGGTCATCTCGCGCACCTGCACCATGGCCTCGTCGACGAAGAGGTCGAGCACGCCGGTGTCGCTGAAGTCGAGGAACGTGGTGAGCAACGTGACGCTCTGCGCCGGCTTCTCGCCGCGCGCGGCCAGCAGGGCGAGCGCGGTGCCGAGCAGCGTGCCGCCCACGCAGAAGCCGAGCGTGTTGATCGTCTTCGCGCCCGAGATCTCCTGCACCACCCGGATGGCGGTGAGCGGGCCTTCCTCGATGTAGTCGTCCCAGGTCTTCTTCGCGATGCTCTCGTCGGGGTTGCGCCAGCTCATCACGAACACCCGGTGCCCCTGGGCGACCGTGTGGCGGATCAGCGAGTTCTCGGGCTGCAAGTCGAGGATGTAGTACTTGTTGATGCAGGGCGGCACCATCAGCAGCGGCCGCTCGTGGACCGTCTTGGTGGTGGGCTTGTATTCGATGAGCTGGAAGAGGTCGTTCTCGAACACCACGTCGCCCGGCGTCACCGCCACGTTGCGGCCGACTTCGAACACCTTCTCGTCGGTCTGCGAGACATGGCCCTGCTGCACGTCGCCCCACAGGTGCTGCAGGCCCTGGGCGATGCTCTCGCCCTTGGTCTTGAGCGCGCGCGCCTGCGCCTCGGGGTTGAGCGCCAGGTAGTTGCTCGGCGACGAGGCCGCGATCCACTGCTGCACGGCGAAGCGCAGGCGCTGGCGCGTCTTGTCGTCGCCCTGCACGCTGTCGGCGAGCTTGGCGAGGGTGCGGGCGTTCAACAGGTACATCTGCGCGGTGAATGCCGCCATCGGGTTCTGCGCCCACGTGGGGTCGGCGAAACGCTTGTCGCCCTGCGGCGCGAGCGTGGCGCCGTTGGGGGCCTCGACCCAGCGGTTCCACAGTTCGGTGGCCTGCTGCACGTAGTCGCTCTGCAGCTGGCTGAGGGCCGGGATGGGCACGCTCAAGGACGACATCGACTTGACCATCTCCCCCACCGTGGCGCCGAAGGCCTGGGCGGCTTCGGTGGCGGTCTCGGTGGCTGCCGGTTGGCGGGCGCGGGTCGTCGTCTTCATGTGTCTCCTTGCAGCTCGTGGTGCGAACTCGAACTTACAGTGTGCGCCTCGGATGGTGTCCTTGTCATGACCTGGCGCAGGGACACGGCAACCGCGGGGAGCGAAATGTATCTTGTCGCAATGGGGTGGATGTTCGTGGTGGTGTGCATGGCGGCGGCCGAAGCCATGAGCCCCGTAGGCACCGTGCTGGGCGCGTTTTTCACGCTGCTGCTGTACGGGGTCCTGCCGCTGTCGATCGTGCTGTACGTGATGGGGGCGCCGGGCCGGCGGCGGGCACGCAGGGCAGCCGAGGCCGACGTCACGTCCGCCACCTCAGTGGCGCCAGATGACGGCGGCCATGCGGCCGGTGACGCCGTCGCGCCGGAACGAAAAGAACCGTGACCGCCCGGCAGCACCGTCGTGCACGGTGCACCACTCGCCGCCGGACACCCGCTCGACCCCTGCCGCCGCCAGCCGGTCGCGCGCGAGCTGGGGCAGGTTGGCGAGCCACTTGCCCGCTCGCAAGGGCCTGAAACGAGACGGGTCTGCGCCCGCGGGCTGAACACCAAAACCTTCGAGGACATCGGCTCCCACTTCGAATGCCTGCGGGCCTATGCAAGCCCCGAGCCAGCACTCGACCTCTGCCGGCCTCGCGCCCGTGGCCTCGCACAGCGCGTGCAGCGCCGCCTCGACCACGCCGCCGGCCAGGCCGCGCCAGCCGGCATGCGCCGCCGCCACGCCCCCCGGGGCGGCCATCAGCACCGGCAGGCAGTCGGCGACCTGCACCACGCAGGCCAGGCCCGGCTCGGTGGTCATGCAGGCATCGGCCTCGATGACCGGCGGGCGGACATCCCCGCGTGCCAGGCGGACGACCCGCGTGCCGTGCACCTGCTTCAGGAACACCGGTTCCGCGTCGATGGCCTGCTGGAGCAGCGCCCGGTTGCGCGCGACCTCGTCCGGGTCGTCGCCGACGGCCGTGCCGAGGTTCATGCTGTCCCACGGCGCCACGCTGCCGCCGCCGGCACGCGTGGTCATCAGCGCCTGCACGCCGGGCAGCCCCCAGGCGGGCCGCAGCCAGTCAGGGTGCATCGGCATCCGGGCAGGCCGAGGGTTGGGCCTTCACGAAGGCCGGGTGCGCCATGCAGGCGTCGAACACCTTCAGCACGGTGGGCACGTGGTCCAGCCGGCACTCGAAGCGGCGTGCGTTGAAGATCTGCGGCACCAGCAGCGCGTCGGCCATCGTCGGCGTGTCGCCGTGGCAGTAGCGGCCGGTCGCCGGGTGGTGGGCGAGCTGCCGCTCCACCGTCTCGAGGCCACTTTCGACCCAGTGGCGGTACCAGCGGTTCTTGTCCTCCTCGCTGACCTTCAGCTCATGCACCAGGTGCCTCAGCACGCGCAGGTTGTTGAGCGGGTGGATCTCGCACGCGATGTCGAGCGCCAGCGCCCGCACGCGTGCCCGGCCGAGCGCGTCGGCCGGCAGCAGCGGCGGCTCGGGGTGGGTCTCGTCGAGGTATTCGATGATGGCGATGGACTGGCTCACGAGCTCGTCCCCGTCTTTCAGGATGGGCACCAGGCGCGAGGGCGAGACGCCGGTGAAGGGCGCCTTGAGCTGCTCGTTCTTGACCAGGTGCACCGGCACGTAGTCGTAGGCCAGGCCCTTCAGCTCCAGTGCGATCCGCACCCGGAACGACGCCGAACTGCGGAAATAGCTGTAGAGCTGCATCAGTCGCTCACGATCCTGAGGCGCAACGACCCCACGCCGTCGATCTGCGCGTGGAGCACATCCCCCTCCAGCACCGCGGCCACTCCCTCGGGCGTCCCGGTGTAGATGAGGTCGCCAGGCGCAAGCTCCCAGCCCTTGGAGAGCTGCTCGATGACCTCGGGCACGCTCCAGATCAACTTGCCGATCACGCTGCTCTGGCGCGGCGAGCCGTTGACGTCGAGCGCGATGCGCGTGGCCGCGGTGAGGTAGCACTGGGCCGCCGGGCGGATGGGGCCGATCGGCGCCGAGCGGTCGAAACCCTTGCCGCTGCACCAGGGCCGGCCCTGCTTCTTGGCCTCGCCCTGCAGGTCGCGGCGGGTCATGTCCAGGCCCACGGCATAGCCGTAGACGTGCTCCAGCGCGCTGGCGGCCGGGATGTCGCGCCCGCCCTTGCCGATGGCCACCACCAGCTCCACCTCGTGGTGCAGGTCGCGTGTGAGGGTCGGGTACGGCATCTCGCCCGTCTGGCCCTCGGCCACGGGCAGCACCGCGTCCGCAGGCTTGAGGAAGAAGAAGGGCGGCTCGCGCCCGCTGTGGCCCATCTCGATGGCGTGGTCCACGTAGTTGCGCCCGACGCAGTAGATGCGGCGGACGGGAAACTCGGCCCCGGGCCCGGCGCCCACCACGGGCACGGCAGGCAACTTCGGGGCGGTGATGACGAAGCTCATGGGGGCGCGCTCTCCGGCAGCAAGGGATGCGGTCGATGATGCCACGCAGCCTCGCGCGGGCCCATGCGTCTTTCCCACATCCCTGATGCCGTCGCGCCGGCGTTGACGCGCGCGCTGCGTGCGGGCTTGCACGGGCACCCACTGCGCGAAGTGGCCCTAAACTGGCCCTCATGTTCCAGCCCCGCAGCTACAAGCACTGCAAGGCCTGCGGCTCGAAGGTCGAGTACCGGACGCCGGCCGATGACAACCGCGAACGTGCCACGTGCACCGCCTGCGGCACCGTTCACTACGAAAACCCGCTCAACGTCGTGGGCACGGTGCCCGCGTGGGACGACAAGGTGCTGCTGTGTCGGCGCAACATCGAGCCTCGCCTCGGCTACTGGACGCTGCCGGCCGGCTTCATGGAACTGGGCGAAACCACCGAGCAGGGCGCGCTGCGCGAGACCGACGAGGAAGCCGGGGCGCGTGTCGAGCTGCAGGGGCTCTTCACGCTGCTCAATGTTCCGCGCGTCGGCCAGGTCCACCTCTTCTACCGTGCCCGCCTGCTCGACACCGACTTCGCCCCCGGCCCCGAGACCATCGAGGCGCAGCTCTTCGCCGAGGCGGACATCCCCTGGGAGGAATTGGCCTTCCGCACCGTGAAGGAAACCCTGCGCCACTACTTCGACGACCGGCGCGCCGGTCAATTCGGACTCCATTGCGCCGATATTGGCTGATCCATGTCCCAAGCACCCGGTCACGCCCCTCAACCCTCTCCCTCCGGACCTGCCGCGGGGCCCACCGCCGTGCCACCCGCCGCGGGCCGCGGCGCGACCACGCACCTGCGTGAAGACCTGATCAACCCCGACCCGCTGCTCGACTGCCTGGTCGAGGTCTGCCGGCTGCACGGCCAGGCCGCCTCGCGCGCCTCGCTCTCGGCCGGGCTGCCGCTCGGCAAGGACAAGAACGACACCGGCAAGGGTGTGCTGACCCTCGAACTCGCCGAACGCGCCGCCTCGCGCGCAGGCATGTCGGCCAAGCTGCAGCGCCTGACGCTCGACCGCATCGACCCGGCCGCTCTGCCCGTCATCCTCGTGCTGAAGGACAACCAGGCCTGCGTGCTGATGGGCTGGGACGCCGACGGCGCCACCGCCCGCGTGCTGCTGCCCGAGACCGGCCAGGGCTCGGTCAGCCTCACCCGCACCGAGCTGCAGGCGCGCTACACCGGCGTGGTGCTCTTCGTGCGCCCGCATTTCCGCTTCGACGCACGCACGCCGGAGCTGCGGCAGGTCAAGGTCAGGCACTGGTTCTGGTCGGCCCTGCTGGAGCAGCGCTTCGTCTACCGCGACGTGCTCTGGGCGGCCCTGCTGATCAACCTCTTCGCGCTCGCGTTCCCGATGTTCACGATGAACGTCTACGACCGCGTCGTGCCCAACAACGCCACCGAGACGCTGTGGGCGCTCTCCATCGGCGTCGTGCTCATCATGTGCGGCGACGTCTTCATGCGCCTCCTGCGCAGCCACTTCGTCGACGAGGCCAGCGCCCGTGTCGACGTGAAGATCTCCGCCACCCTGATGGAGAAGGTGCTGGGCATGCGCCTGGAGAACCGGCCCGAGTCGGTGGGCTCGTTCGCCTCGAACCTGCGCGGCTTCGAGCAGGTGCGCGACTTCATCGCGTCGAGCACCGTCACCACGCTGATCGACCTGCCCTTCGCGCTGATCTTCATCGTCGTCGTGGCGTGGATCTCGCCCTGGCTGGCCGTGCCGGTGGTCGTGAGCTTCGTGATCATCCTGGTGCTGGGCTACGTGCTGCAGTTCCGGCTGCACGAACTCTCGCAGACGACCTACCAGGCCTCGGCGCAGCGCAACGCCACGCTGATCGAGAGCCTGTCGGGCATCGAGACCATCAAGTCGCTCGGCGCCGAAGGCGTGATCCAGGCGCGCTGGGAGCGGGCCAACCAGTTCCTCTCGCGCATCAACGTGCGCATGCGCGCCCTGTCGTCTTCGGCCACCTACCTCGTGGGCTGGCTGTCGCAGGGGGTCACGGTCGCGATCGTGATCGTGGGCGTGTACCTCATCGGCCAGCGCGAGCTGACCATGGGCGCCCTCATCGCCGCCAGCATGCTCGCCGGCCGCGCCCTCGCGCCGGCCGGGCAGATCGTGGCATTGCTGATGCAGTACCAGGGCGCGCGCACGGCGATGGAGTCGCTCGACAAGATCATGGAGAAGCCGGTCGAGCGCCCGATCGGCGGCAACTTCATCCAGCGCCCACAACTGCGCGGCGACATCGAGTTCCGCAACGTCAAGTTCGCCTACCCGAACCGGCAGGACTCCGCCCTCGACGGCCTGAGCTTCAAGATCACCGCCGGAGAGCGCGTGGCCCTCATCGGCAAGGTGGGCTCGGGCAAGTCGACCATCCAGCGGCTCATCATGGGCCTGTACCAGCCGACCGAAGGCGCGGTGCTGCTCGACGGCATCGACCTGCGCCAGCTCGACCCCGCCGACGTGCGCCGCAACCTCGGCTACGTCTCGCAGGACGTGACGCTCTTCTACGGCACGCTGCGCGACAACATCACCTTCGGCCTGCCCTATGCCGACGATTCGGCCGTGGTGGCCGCCGCTGAACTGGCCGGCATGGCAGGCTTCGTCAACCGCCACCCGCGCGGCTTCGACATGCCGGTGGGCGAACGCGGCGAGTCGCTCTCGGGAGGTCAGCGCCAGAGCGTGGGCCTTGCGCGCGCGGTGCTGCACAACGCCCCGCTCCTGCTGCTCGACGAACCGACCAGCGCCATGGACTTCACCACCGAAGCGCAGATCACCCAGAACATCGCCCACTTCGCGCACAACAAGACGGTGGTGCTGGTGACGCACCGCACTTCGCTCCTGGCGATGGTGACGCGCGTCATCGTGATCGACTCCGGCAAGATCGTCGCCGACGGGCCGCGCGACCGGATCATGGAAGCGCTCCAGAGCGGGCGCATCGCGAGGGCAGCATGAGCGCGCCTGAAGGTCGCACAAATGCCCTGCTGATGCGCGTGGGCCGCGCACTGATGGCGGTGCTGGAGCGCATCCGCGTCTTCATCGCGCCGGTCACCGACCGCATCTTCGGTTCGCCCGCCACCGACGCCCAGGCGGCGCAGGCGGGCTTCCGCAGCTTCGAGCAGGAAGCGGTGGAGGTGATGTCGCGCCGCGAGACGCAGCGTGCGCAGAAGATCGTGCGCGCGTCGGTGGCGGTGATGCTGCTGCTGCTGGTGTGGGCCGCGCTGGCGCCGGTCGACGAGGTGACGCGTGGCGAAGGCCGCGTCATCCCGTCGCGACAGTTGCAGGTGCTGCAGTCGCTCGACGGCGGCGTGGTGTCCGAGATCCTCGTGCGCGAAGGCGAAGTGGTGGAGCCGGGCCAGCTTCTGCTCCGGGTCGACGAGACCCGCGCCACCTCGGGCGTGCGCGAGAGCGCGGCCACCGGCTTTGCGCTGCGTGCGCGGCAGGCCCGCCTGTCGGCGCTGGCCGATGGTTCCGCCTTCCAGCCGCCCAAGAGCACCGATCCGGAGGAACTGCGCATCCTGGCGGGAGAACAGGCGCTCTACCAGGCCAAGCGCACCGAGCTGGCGACGCTGCTCTCGATCAACTATCAGCAGCTTCAGCAGCGCCAGCAGGAGCTGAGCGAGATGCGCTCGCGCAAGGTCACCGCCGAACGCGCCCTCGAACTCGGCATGCAGGAACTCGCCAAGACCCGGCCGCTGCTCGCGAGCGGCGCCGTGTCGGAAGTGGACATCCTGCGCCTGGAGCGCGACGTGGCCAAGAGCCGCGGCGACGCCGACGCCGCCACGTCGCAGATCGCCCGGGTGCAGGCCGCCATCGGCGAAGCGCAGCGCAAGATCGAGGAAACCGAGATCTCCTTCCGCAACGAGGCCCGCAAGGAGCTGGCCGAGGTGGTGGGCAAGCTCAACGCGCTCAACGAAGGCCAGGTGGCCCTGAGCGACAAGGTGGCCAAGTCGCAGGTGAAGTCGCCGGTGCGAGGCCGGGTGCAGCGCCTGCTCGCCAACACGGTGGGCGGCGTGGTGCAGCCCGGCAAGGACATCGTCGAGATCGTGCCGCTCGACGACCAGCTCGTGCTCGAGGCGCGCGTGGCCCCGAAGGACATCGCCTTCATCCGCCCCGACCAGAGCGCGCTGGTGAAGTTCACCGCCTACGACTTCTCCATCTACGGCGGACTGGAAGCCAAGGTGGAAAACATCAGCCCCGACACCGTGGTCGACGAACGCGGCAACGCCTACTACCTCGTGCGCGTGCGCACCTTGCGGGCCAACTTCAGCGAGAAGCAACCGATCATCCCGGGCATGACGGCCGAGGTCGACATCCTCACCGGCAAGAAGACGGTGCTGGCGTATCTGCTCAAGCCGGTCTTGAAAGTCCAGGCGTACGCCCTTCGCGAACGCTAGTCCCGCCGGCGAAGCCCGGCACCCATCAAGCAACGCCCCAAGGATCCGGCTTCGCCGGGCGAAGGGCCAGGCCTTTGGCCTGGCGCGGTCCGCAGGACGGCAGTGAAGCGACCGGGGGGCTGTTTCATGCAGCCTCGGCCAGCATGGCGCGGTTGCGGCCGGCGCCCTTGGCCGCGTAGAGCGCCTGGTCGGCCTCGCGGATGAACTCAGACAGAGGTTGCTCGGCATCGGCCACGCCCGCCACCACCCCCAGGCTCACGCTTACCGGCACGCGCCGTCCGCGGTAGATGAACTGGATGTCTTCCACCGCCTTGCGGATGCGCTCGGCCACTTCCATCGCGTGCGGCCCGTCGGTGCCGGGCAGCACCACGGCGAACTCCTCGCCGCCGTAGCGCGCCACCAGGTCGGTGGAGCGACCCACGCAGGCCTGCAGGGCCGCGGCCACGAGCTTCAGGCATTCGTCGCCGCCCAGGTGGCCCACGGTGTCGTTGATCTTCTTGAAGTGGTCGATGTCGACCAGCATCAGCGCGAGCGGCCCCGCACCGCGCGCGGAGCGGTCGTATTCCTTCTTGATGGTTTCGTCGAAGTAGCGACGGTTGTGCACCTTGGTCAGCGCGTCCGTCACGGAAAGCTTGGCCAGTTCGCGGTTGGCGAGCTCGACGTTCTCCATCGCCCGCTTGAGCTCGGCGGTGCGGTCGAGCACCCGCAGCTCGAGCTCTTCGTTGGCCTTGAGCTGCACCGCCAGCGCGTGCTCCTGCGCCCGCAGCTTCTCGTCGCGCTCGAGCTGCACCTTCTGCGCGAGCTCGTGCGACTCGCGCATCGCCGCCTCCTTCGACAGCCGCTCGCGCTTGATGCGCTCGGCCAGCGCCACCGACAGCAGCACCGTTTCGAGCACGAAGCCGAGCGGCTGGGCGTACTTGGTCCACGGGCCCGACTCGATGACACCGGCCAGCGCCATCAGCAGCAGCATGGTGGCCACAATGATCGTGGCCCAGGCGATGACGAAGTAGCGCGCCAGGACGTCGCCCTTCCAGACCAGGTAGCCCGCGGTGTAGATGCCGGCGAAGCCGGTCAGGAACGCGACCGCGCTCAAGGCCACGGGCACCGCGACCGGCATCCTGAAGATCAGCAGCACCGCCGACACGGAAAAGAAGGCGATGAACGCCTTGTTGATCCAGTCCATGTGGCGCGGCACCCGCTTGCCGATGTCCAGGAAATTGCGGAAGAAGAGCGTCGCCGCGAGGAAGCTGTTGGCCGCGAAGAACTCGTAGCCACGGCTGTTCAGCCACTCGTTGCCCGGCCAGATGAAGAGCGGGCCGAATCCGGTCACGCACAACTGGTAGGCGATGATCGCCAGCAGGTAGCCCGAATACGTGCGGAAGCTTCGCTCGCGCGTGAAGATGTACAGGCTCAGGTTGTAGAAGAACATCACCCCGAGGATGCCGAACACCAGGCCCATCACCACGGCATAGTCGAAGCGGCTGGCCTGCCAGGTCTGCAGGTCCCACAGCACCAGCGGCGCGATGATCGACGTCGGCGCCGTGACCCGCAGCAGCAGCACGCTGCGCTCGCCGGCCTCGAGCTGGACCGGGAACATCGGGTTGGGGTCCTTGTGGATCAGCGGTGCTTCAGGGTGCTTGAGGCCTGCGACGTGGTCGGCGCGCCAGCTTGCCGTGGCGGGTGTGTACTGGTGGAAGCGCAGCTCGTCGTTGAGCGGCCAGTCGACGGACAGGATGCGCTGCACGCCACCGCCCGCGGCGTGCAGCGTGAAGCGCAGCCACACCGGTTTGCGCTGCCCGACCAGGTTGACCATCTTGCCGGGGTAGACCACCCATCGGCTGGCCATGTCGGCCTGCATCACCCGCTCGCGGGTGAGGTTCTCGCCCGGCGCTTCGATCAGGTACTCGACGTCGCGGTCGATGATGAGCTTGCGCGTGTCGGGCGTGATGACCAGGTCTTGCGGCGCCGCCGCGGCGGGCAAGGCCCCGCCGAGCACGCTCCAGAGCAGCAGGGCAAGCAGGCAACCGCAACGAAACAAGCGGGTCATGGGCACGGGGAACACAGGCGGCACGATAGTGTTATTTCGGCCCGGCAGGCCCGGCCTGGAGCCACCCTCCCGTCGCAAGACGCCCCGCAGCGCTCCTATTTCACACCCCATGCGCCTCCGCACGCGCCGCGCGCCGACAAAAGGCGAATCGGCTGTTGCAGCCCGTTTCAAGAACGGGCGAGAAAACCCGGCCCTCAAGTTTCAGAAAACCCGGCCGATAACAGTTGAAGCGGGCTTGCGTGAATAAATCACGAGCCCGGAAATCGCCGGCTTATGCCCGACGAATCAGGCCCGAGACGCGATTCAGTTCACACAATGGGCCGCCGGAAACCACCATAAGCGCCGAGGTGCCGGCTATCCTCGCCGGC
>DASWSY010000023.1:0-1993 GCA_036402415.1 Rhizobacter sp.
TATTTCTGGCCCACCGCGGTGCCGCCGCGCACGTTCGACGTCTCGGGCTACGCCGGTTTCGCCCTGCTGCAAGGGGTGGATGCACCGGGCAACGCCTGCCCATCCATGCATGTGGCCGTGGCGGTGTTCACCGCCATCGGCCTGCACAGCCTGCTGCGCGGCATCGGCGCGCCGCGCTGGCTGCGCCTGCTCAACGTCGCCTGGTGCGCGGCCATCGTCTACTCCACGCTTGCCACCAAACAGCACGTGGCACTCGACGCCGTCGCCGGGGTGCTGCTGGGGGCGACTTTTGCACTGTTTTCCCTGCGATGGCGCCCGGGAGGGTGGTCGGCCGACGCGGTGGGCGCAGGCGCAGCGGATATCATCCGACGACAGTAGTTTTGACATGAATCGGTCCCCGAGGAGGGGTGTCGCGCAATCGGCGACATTGGGGGAGACCGAGGCACACAGGGGTTTGACGATGAGTTCGCTGAAGGAACTGCAGGATTTGATTCACGAGAAGTACGGCATCGACCCTTCGGAGCTGGACCCCAACACCTCCATGCGCGAAAAGGGCCTTGATTCGCTCGCGCTCGTGGAGTTCCTGTTCGCGGTGGAAGACCACTTCCACATCAACCTGCCTGACGTCGACTCCAACGTCGACACGCTGGCCGAACTGGCCCTCGTGGTCGACAAGGTGAGGGCGGCGCAGGCGCCGGCATGAGCCTCGCCCGGCTGCCCGCAGAGGCTCATTCCCGCTTGGCGGGACCGCACGAAGTGGGTAGGGTGCACACATGACGGGCATGCTGTCGATCACCGGCCTGGGTGCCGTCGCGCCACACGGCGACAACCCCGAGGCCCTCTTCGCCGCCGTGATGCGCGGCGAATCCGCCGTGCAGGCGGTCTTCCCCGAGCTGCCGAAGCCGACCGCGGCCGCGATCACCACCTTCGACCCGGCCCGCTGGTTCACCAAGCTGCAGCTCGCCGGCGTCGACCGCGTCAGCCAGCTCGCCGTGGCCGCCGCCGACCTGGCCATCCAGGATGCGAAGGCCACCGACTGCGACCCCGAGCGCATCGGGATCTACGTCGGCTGCGGCATGGGCGGCGCCGGGTCGCTGGAGGCGGCCTACCGCGGCGCGAGCAACCGCGTACCGCCGCTCACGGTGCCGGCCTTCATGCCCAACGCACCCGCCTCGCACATCGCCATGCGCCAGCGCGTGCTCGGCCCGGTGCTCACCTATTCGGTGGCGTGTTCCTCGTCGGCGGTGGCCATCGCCGAAGCGGCCAAGGCCGTGCAGTCGGGCGAGATCGATGTCGCCATCGCCGGTGGCACCGAGGCGCTGATCGTCCCGGGCGTGGTGCTCGCCTGGCAGGCGATGCAGACGCTCGCGAGCTTCGACCCGGCCGACCCGCAAGGCGCGGCGCACTCGGTGCGGCCCTTCTCCGCCGACCGCAGCGGCTTCGCGCTCGGCGAAGGCTCGGCGTTTCTCGTCATCGAATCCGAAGCCCGCGCGAAGGCGCGCGGCGCGAAGCGTTATGCCACGCTGTCCGGCTGGGGCATCAGCACCGACGCCACCCACCTCACCAAGCCGGACGCCCCAGGCCAGGCCCGTGCGCTGCGCGCCGCGCTCAAGCGTGCCGGCCTGCAGCCGCGCGACGTGGGCTACTGCAACGCGCATGGCACGGCCACGCGCATCGGCGACCCGATCGAATGCGATGCGCTGGCACAGGTGTGGGGTGGCGACATCGACCGCCTGCGCGTGAGCTCGACCAAGGGCCTGCACGGCCACCTGCTGGGCGCCGCCGGTGCGCTCGAGGCACTGCTCACGGTGCTCGCGCTGCACCAGCGTCAACTGCCACCGAACGCCAACCTCACGGAAGCCGATCCGGCCTGCCGGCTCAACCTCGTCACCGAGAACGGCCTGGCCGCCCCCCAGCTCGAGGCGGCGATCAGCAGCTCGTTCGCGTTCGGGGGCTCGAACGCCGTGCTGCTGTTCCAGCGGGCCTGAGCGGG
>DASWSY010000024.1:0-21045 GCA_036402415.1 Rhizobacter sp.
GATCGACTGGGACACGACCATCGCCTACCGCCAGCGCCTGTGGCACATGGGCCTGGGCGTGGCCGAAGCGATGGACACCGCGCAGCGCGGCATGGGGCTGGATTGGCCGACCTCGCTGGAGCTGATCCGCCGCAGCCTCGAGGCGGCGCGCAACGTGCCCGGCGCGCTGGTGGCGAGTGGGTGTGGCACCGACCACCTGCCGCCCGAGGCGGCGAAGAGCGTCGACGACGTGATCCGCGCCTACGAAGAGCAGATGGCCGCGATCGAAAAACTCGGCGGCCGGCTGATCGTGATGGCGAGCCGGGCACTCGCACGAGTGGCGAAGAGCCCGGCCGACTACGAGCGGGTGTACGCCCGCGTGCTGAGCCAGGCCCGGCAGCCGGTGATCCTGCACTGGCTGGGCGACATGTTCGACCCGGCGCTCAGCGGCTACTGGGGCAGTGCGAACCTGGACGCGGCGATGGACACGGCGCTCGGCATCATCGCGGCGCACGCGGGCAAGGTCGACGGCATCAAGATCTCGCTGCTCGACAAGGACAAGGAGATCGCGATGCGCCGCCGCCTGCCCGCGGGCGTGCGCATGTACACGGGGGACGATTTCAACTACGCCGAGCTGATCGCGGGTGACGGCGTCGGCGAGGTGTCGACCCATCGGCAGAGCGATGCGTTGCTCGGCATCTTCGACGCCATCGCGCCGGTGGCGAGCGCGGCGTTGGCGGCGCTCGCCGCCGGCGACGATGCGCGCTTCCACGCGCTGCTGGCGCCGACCGTGCCGCTCTCGCGCCACATCTTCAAGGCGCCCACGCGCTTCTACAAGACCGGCGTGGTGTTCATGGCCTGGCTCAACGGGCACCAGCCGCATTTCGTGATGGTGGGCGGGCAGCAGAGCACACGCTCCTTGCCGCACTTCGCGGAGCTCTTCCGCCTGGCCGATGCGGCGGGGTTGCTCGAAAACCCGGAGCTCGCAACGCACCGCATGCGCGCGCTGCTGACGCTGCACGGAGTGGACGCTTGACGATGCGCGACTTCAGCCACGACCACCGCTGGCTCTCGATCAACACCGCCACCGTGCGCAAGCAGCACGGCAAGGACTGGGGGCTGGTCGAGATCCTCGATGCGTGTGCGCGGCACGGCATCCGTGCGGTGTCGCCCTGGCGCGACCAAGTGGCAGCGGCCGGGCTCGCCAACACAGCGCGCACGATCCGCGCGCACGGGCTGGAGCTGTCGGGCTATTGCCGCGGCGGCATGTTCACCGAGCCGAACGCGACCGACGAGAACCTGCGTGCGCTCGACGAAGCCTGCGAGCTGAACGCCACGTGCCTGGTGCTGGTGGTCGGCGGCCTGCCGGGGGCGCTCTACGGCAAGCCACAGCACAAGGACCTTGCCGGCGCTCGCGAGGTGGTGCGCGACGGCATCGCCACGCTGCTGGAGGCGGCCCGCCAGCGCCAGATGCCGCTCGCCATCGAGCCGCTGCACCCCACCTACGCAGCCGAGCGCGCCTGCATCAACACGCTGGAGCAGGCGCTCGACGTGTGCGACGAGTTGGACCCGTCACGCGGCGGCGCGCTGGGCGTGGCCGTCGACGTCTACCACGTGTGGTGGGACCCGAAGCTGCAAGCGCAGATCGAGCGCGCGGGCCAGAAGCGCCTGCACGCGTTCCATGTGTGCGACTGGCTGGTGCCCACCACCGACCCGCTGAACGACCGCGGGATGATGGGCGACGGTGTGATCGAGATCCCGAAGATCCGCGGCTGGATGGAAGCGCAGGGCTTTGCCGGCTACAGCGAGGTGGAGATCTTCTCGGCGAACAACTGGTGGCAGCGGGCGGGCGACGAGGTGCTTGCCACCTGCATCGAGCGGCACCGCAGCGTCGTCTGACTACTTGACGCTGAGGGCGTTGCTCACCAGCCGCGACGTGATGTCGACGATCTGGATCATGCGGTCGTAGGCCATGCGCGTGGGCCCGATGACGCCCAGCGTGCCGACGATCTGGCCGTTCACTTCATACGGCGCCGACACGACGGAGAGCTCCTCGAAGGGCACCACCATGCTCTCGCCGCCAATGTAGATGCGCACGCCCTCGGCACGGCTGGACGTTTCGAGCAGGCGCATCAACTGGGTCTTCTGCTCGAAGAGGTCGAAGAGCTTGCGCAAGCTGCCCATGTCGCTGGAGAAGTCCTGCACCGTCAGCAGATTGCGCTCGCCGCTGATGACGACCTGCTCCTGCTGATCGGCCATCGCCTCGCTGCCCGCCTGCACGGCGGCCTGCATCAAGGTGGCGATCTCGCCGCGCAGCACGTCGACCTCGCGCTTCAGGCGCTCGCGCACTTCTTCGATGGTGAGCCCGGCGTATTGCTGCGTGAGGTAATTGCTGGCCTCGATCAGCTCGCTCTGGGTGTGGTCGTGCGCGGTCATGATGACGCGGTTCTGCACGTCGCCGTCGGGCGCCACCATGATCACCAGGACCCGCCGCTCGGAGAGGCGCAGGAATTCGATGTGGTGGAAGACGCTGGCCTTGCGCGGGGCGGTGACCACGCCGACGAAGCTCGAGAGGCTGGAGAGCATCTGCGCCGCGTTGGCGATCACGCGCTGAGGCTGGTCGGGCGCAAGCTGGGTTTCAAGCGGCGCACTGGCGGCGCTCAGGTCGATGGGCTGCGCCGTGAGCATGGTGTCGACGAAGAGCCGGTAGCCGCGGGCGGTCGGGATGCGGCCGGCGCTGGTGTGGGGGCTGGCGATCAGGCCCAGCTCTTCCAGGTCGGCCATCACGTTGCGGATGGTGGCGGGCGACAGGTCGAGTCCGGAGGCCTTGGAAAGCGTGCGCGAGCCGACGGGCTGCCCGTCGGCGATGTAGCGCTCGACCAGCGCTTTCAGGAGGGTTCTGGCTCGCTCGTCCAACATGGTTTTTCATTGTAGGACCGAGGGCTGCCGACACCCACGCTGACATCTCATTTGCCGACGGCCGTGGTGTAATCCTTCGCATGCCGTCACGCTTCCGACATGCCGCTCTCGTGGGCAAATACCAGGCCCGGGGCATCCGTGGGGTGCTCGAAGAAATCGCGCATTTCCTGTCGCGCCAAGGGCTCGAAGTCTCGCTGGAACGCGAAACCGCCCTCAACACCGGCATCACCGATTTCAACGCGCTGAACCCGTCGGAACTGGGCAAGCAGTGCGACATGGCCATCGTGGTCGGCGGCGACGGCACCATGCTGGGCATCGCCCGCCAGCTCGCCCGTTTCGACCTGCCGATGGTGGGCATCAACCAGGGCCGGCTCGGTTTCATCACCGACGTGCCGGTCGGGCACTACGCCGAGGCGCTCGCGCCCATCATCGCCGGCGACTACGAAGAAGAACGCCGCACCATGCTCGAAGGCAGCGTGCTGCGTGACGAACAGAAGATCTTCGACGGCTTCGCCATGAACGACGTGGTGGTGAGCCGCAGCGCCACCGCCGGCATGCTGGAAGTGAAGGTCGACATCGGCACCGAATTCGTGGCGAACCTGCGGGCCGACGGTGTGATCGTGGCATCGCCCACCGGCTCGACGGCCTATGCGCTGTCGGCCGGCGGCCCCATCCTGCACCCGGGCATCGGCGGCTGGCTCCTGGTGCCGATCGCACCGCACGACCTGTCGAACCGGCCCATCGTGCTGCCCGACACCCAAGACATCCTCATCGAAGTGGTCAACGGCCGCGACGCCAGCGTCAACTTCGACATGCAAAGCCTCGCGAGCCTGATGCCGGGCGACCGCATCGTGGTGCGGCGCTCGAAGCACCAGGTTCGCTTCCTGCATCCGCGGGGCTGGAGTTACTACGCGACCCTGCGTCGCAAACTGCATTGGAACGCCGGGGTGAATTGAGATGCTGCGCCGTCTGTCGCTGCGAGATTTCGTGATCGTCACCTCGCTCGAGGTGGAACTGGCAGGGGGTTTTTCGGTGCTGACCGGCGAGACCGGGGCCGGCAAATCCATCCTGATCGATGCGCTGCAACTCGCGCTCGGCAGCCGCGGTGATGCCGGCGTGGTGCGCGAAGGGGCGGCCCGGGCCGAGATCAGCGCCGAGTTCGACTCGCCGGCCAGCCTGGCGGTCTGGCTCGACGAGGCCGGTTTCGAAGCTTCCGACACCTTGCTGCTGCGCCGCGTCATCGATGCCCAGGGCAAGAGCCGGGCATGGGTCAACGGCAGCCCGGCCACCGTCGCCCAACTGCGCGAGGCGGCCGACCACCTGGTCGACATCCACGGCCAGCACGCCTGGCAGAGCCTGACCCGCGCCGCCTCGGTGCGCGGGCTGCTCGACGCCTATGCCGGGGTCGACACCTCGACGCTCGCTGCCGCCTATCAAACCTGGAAGGCCGCGGGCGATGCGCTCGCCAGGGCCCGCACGCAGCAGGCCGACCTGGAGCGCGAGCGCGAGCGCCTCGCGTGGCAGGTCGGCGAAGTCGACAAGCTCGCGCCGGGCGCCGACGAGTGGAACGAGCTGGAAGCCGACCACAAGCGCCTGTCGAATGCGCAGTCGCTGATGGACGCCGCGCAAGGCGCGCTCGACGCGGTGAGCGAAGCCGAGGTCAACGCCGACAGCCTCACCGGCCGCGCGATCGACGCATTGCAGGACGTGGCCGACTACGACCGCCGCCTGGCCGACGTGGCCGAGGTGCTTCAGAGCGCACAGACGCAGCTGCAGGATGCGGCGCACACGCTGACCAGCTACCTGGGCCATGCCGAGCTCGACCCCGAGCGGCTGCGTGAACTGGACGAGCGACTCTCCGCCTGGATGAGCCTCGCCAAGCGCTACCGCCGCCCGCCGGCGGAGCTGCCGGCGCTGCTCACGCAGTGGAAGGATGAGCTGCGCGCGCTCGACGCGGCCGCCGATCTGGACGGCCTGGAGCGGGCACTGAAAGACGCCGCAAGCGCCTACGACGCGGAGGCCAAACGTGTGTCGGCCCAACGCAAGGCGGCTGCGCCCAAGCTCGCGACGGCCATCACACAGGCGATGCAGCAGCTCGGCATGGCCGGTGGCCGCTTCGAGGTGCAGCTGAATGCACAAGACGAGCGGCAGGCCTTCGGCGTGGAATCGGCCGAGTTCCTGGTGGCAGGCCACGCCGGCAGCACCCCACGGGCATTGGGCAAGGTCGCTTCTGGCGGCGAACTGTCGCGCATCGCACTGGCCATTGCCGTCACCACCAGCCAGCTCGCGCAGGGTGGTGAAGCGGCCGGCACCTTGATCTTCGACGAGGTCGACGCCGGCGTCGGCGGTGCGGTGGCCGACACGGTCGGCCGCCTGATGAAGCAGCTCGGCCGCGACCGCCAGGTGATGGCCGTGACCCACCTGCCTCAGGTGGCGGCCTGCGCCGACCACCACTTCGTCGTCAGCAAGGCGCTGCGCGAAGGCTCGACCCGCAGCGACGTGCAGCCTGTGAGCGGTGAGGCCCGCGTGGCCGAGATTGCGCGCATGCTGGGCGGCGAGCGGCAGACGGGCACCACGCTGGCCCATGCGCAGGAGCTGCTGTCTGTGGCCGCCGAATCGGCCGGGCGCAGCCGCAAGAAATCATGACGACATTGCCCGACCCCGTGCCTTCGCTGCCGACCGTGGCATCGGCACCCGCGGTGCCGCATGAGATCGTGCTCGTGACCGGCATCTCGGGCTCGGGCAAGTCGGTGGCGCTGCATGCGCTGGAGGACGCCGGCTTCTTCTGCGTCGACAACCTGCCGCCCGAGCTGCTGCGCGAATTCCTGCGTCTGGAACACGAGCGCCAGCAGCGGCGTGTGGCCATCGCGGTCGACGTGCGCAGCGCCGGCTCCCTGCCGCACCTGCTGCCCCTGATCCACGAGCTGCGCCAGGAAGGCGTGGTGGTGCGCTCGCTCTTCCTCGACGCGAGCACCGACGCGCTCGTGCGCCGTTTCTCCGAGACGCGCCGCCCGCACCCCTTGAGCCAGGAGCTCACGCCGAGCGCCCCGGCACGCCGCCGGGACGACGAAAACACCGTCAGCCACCGCGCGCTCTACGACGCGATCGAGATGGAGCGCGAGCTCCTCTCCGGCCTGCGGGAGGCCTCCACCGTGCTCGACACCAGCCAGCTTCGCCCTGCGCAGCTGCGGGTGTGGATCCGCGACCTGGTGCAGGCCAAGGCCCGCGCGCTCACGCTCGTCTTCGAGTCGTTCGCCTTCAAGCACGGCGTGCCACTCGATGCCGATTTCGTCTTCGACGTGCGCGTGCTGCCCAATCCGTATTACGTGCGCGAGCTGCGCGCACAGACCGGCCGTGACCGCGAGGTCATCGCCTACCTCGAAGCCCAACCCGAAGCGCTGGAGATGCTGTCGCAGATCGAAGCCTTCATCGCACGCTGGCTGCCCTCGTTCGAGAACGACCAGCGCAGCTACCTCACCGTCGCCATCGGTTGCACCGGCGGACAGCACCGCTCGGTCTACCTGGTCGAAACCCTTGCGAAACGCTTTGCCAGCCGCGGCATCGCGCTCGTTCGCCATCGAGAGCTTGATGCCCGAGACTGAAGCGCTCTTCCATTTGCCCCTCTTCCCGCTACAAGCCGTTCTCTTCCCTGGCGGGCTGTTGAGCCTGAAGGTGTTCGAGGCCCGGTATCTGGATCTGGTGAGCGCGAGCCTGCGCGAAAACAAGCCCTTCGGCGTGGTCGCGCTGCGCAAGGGCAGCGAGGTGCGCAAGGCCGGCGAGCCGGTCGAGCTGGAGAACATCGGCACCACGGCCGAGCTGCTCGACGTGGACAGCACGCAGCCCGGCATCCTGCAGGTGCGCTGCCGCGGCCTGCATCGCTTCCAGGTGCAGTCGCGCGAGCAGCAGCCCGACGGGCTGTGGCTGGCACAGGCCCGGGCGGTCGACGATGACGACGAAGAGATCGCGCCGGTGGGCGCCTACCTCGAAAGCGTCAAGGGCCTCGCGAACGCGATCGCCACGCTCAAGCAGCAGGGCACCGAGCCCTTCCTCAAGCCCTTCAGGTTCGAAAGCGCGGGCTGGGTGGCCAACCGCTGGTGCGAGATCCTGCCGATCTCGGTGGCCGCCAAGCAGAAGCTGATGGAGCTGCCCGATCCGCAGGTGCGGCTTCAGCTCGTCAACGAGTTCCTGCGCACCAAGGGCGTGGTCAAGTAACGCCGGTCTTCAGCAGCTTGCGCAGCGGCGCGGGCAGGCCCATCGCCAGCGCCTCGTCGAGGCCGTACCAGCCGCCGGCGGGCAGCAGCGCGGTGATGGCGGCCAACGCCTTCTTCGTCACCTTGGGTGACAGCGCCACGTGCAGCGGATGCAGCGTCCAGTCCAGATGCGTCAGCACATGGGTGAAGCTGGGCAATACCGTCGCCGTGCCGGGCCAGGTCTCGGCCAGCGCGGCCAGCTCTTCGGTCGAGGCGAACTCCGGCAGGCTCCAGAGGCCTGCCCACACGCCCGTGTCGGGCCGCTGGCACAGCCAGAGTTCGTCGCCCTGGGTGAGCCACAGCCACGCGTTCTCGCGCTTGCTGCGCTTGAGCTTGCGCGTCTTGACCGGGAACTTGTCCTGCGTACCGCTGCGGCGCGCTTCGCAGTTCGCCTGCACCGGGCACAGCAGGCATTGTGGTGAGCGGGCGAGGCAGATCGTTGCGCCCAGGTCCATGATGCCCTGGGTGTAGGCCGGCATGTCGCCGTGCGGCAGCATCTCGGTGGCGGCCGCCCAAAGCTCACGCTCGTGGCGCGGCACGGCGAGGTCCTTGTCGAAGGCGAGGAAGCGCGTCAGCACGCGCTTGACGTTGCCGTCGAGGATCGCGACACGTTCGCCGAAGCAGAAGGAGGCGATCGCCGCCGCGGTGGAGCGTCCGATGCCGGGCAGGGTCTCCAGGACTTCGGCCGTCTTCGGAAACTCGCCACCATGCCCGGCGACCACCGCCTTCGCGCACGCATGCAGGTTGCGCGCACGGCTGTAGTAGCCGAGGCCGCTCCACAGCGCGAGCACCTCGTCTTGCGATGCTGCGGCCAGCGCCTTCACGTCGGGGAAGCGCTGCAGGAAACGTTCGTAGTAGGCGAGCACCGTGCTCACCTGCGTCTGCTGCAGCATGATCTCGGACAGCCACACACGATAAGGATCGGTGGTGCGCTGCCACGGCAGGTCGTGGCGACCATGCGTGGCTTGCCACGCGATCAGAGGGGTGGCGAAACGATCTTGCGCGGGCTTCGTGCTCAAGCCTGCGCAGCGTAGAGCATGCCGGCTTCGCTGTTCTGCGCTTCGGCCGGAGCGCTATCGGCGCGGGCCTGCTCCTTCACGCGGCCGGCCATCTCGGCACAGCGGGCCTGCAGCTGCTGGAGCTGGGCGTCTTGCGCTTCGAGCTCGGCGATGCGCGCTTCAAGGTCACCCGAGGCGGCCTGGATGCGCTCCAGCGCCTCGCGGCGGCGACGGAAGCCGCGGCGGCGCTCTCGCAGCTGCGAGTCGACCTGCGACGAGGCCATCTTGTTCCACAGCTCCAGTTCGCTGCTGGCGTTCTCGAACACCACGCGAAGCTTCGAGACGAGCATGCGGCGGAACTGCTCCATGAACTTGGGCTGCGACAGGCGCAGCGCCTGGGTCAGGCCGAGGTATTGCACGTAGCTGCGCTGGATGAGCGCGAGCTCGTTGATGAAGCGCTTCAGGTCGGGCGCCTTGTTCACCGACAGGCTGAAGCCGAACTCGGCGTTGAGCTTGCCGAACGAGGCGTTGAGCATGTCGCGGATCTCGCCGGCGCGCACCTGCGAGGCTTCGAGCAGCTCGCGCAGCCGGCCGCACAGGGCGAGGAAGGCCTTCTTCGCGCCCAGGTTCAGCAGCGAGGCGTTCATCGCCTTCTGCATCTCGTTGACCTCTTCGCGCAGGCGGTCGCTGGTGAGGTCGACCAGCGCGTTCTTCAGCATGCGGCTGTGGACCATGCGCATCGCCTGCAGCTTCGACGTGCACTGCTCGAACTCGGCCGTCTCGGCGTCGACACGTTCGATCATCATGCGCGTCTTGGCGCTGCTCTTGCCGCGCAGGCCCCGCAGCTCGAGCATCTGCTCGGCCAACTGGCGGCGGCGGTCGGCCAGGCCGCGGTTGACCTGCGCTTCCATGCGATGGATGGCGTCGGTCACCTGCTCCTGGAGGATGTCGCGGCGCTGCGGCAGCAGTTGCGCGCCGAGCGCGGCTTCGAGCGCCGGCAGGCGGCTCTCGGCCAGGCCTTGGGGATTGCCTTCGATGCGCGAGGCGAGCGCCTGGCGCGCCGACAGCGGGAACACCCGCTCGGCCGCCATGTCGAGCGTGCGCGCGGTGGCCTGGCGTTGCGACTCGATCTGCTCGCGCACCTGCTCGGCGGTGGCCAGCGGGTCGATCAGCGCGTCGATCTTGTTGAGCACCACGAAGCTGGTGGACGATGGCGAGCCGAGGTGGTCGCGCCAGATCGCCATGTCGGACTTGGTGACGCCGGTGTCGGCCCCGAGGATGAACACCATCGCGTGCGCCGAGGGCAGCAGGCTGAGCGTGAGCTCGGGCTCGGCGCCGATCGCGTTCAGGCCCGGCGTGTCGAGCACGACCAGGCCCTGCTTCAGCAGCGGGTGCGGGTAGTTGATGATCGCGTGCCGCCAGGCCGGCACTTCGGCGCGGCCCTGGTCGTCGGTGGGCGGGTTGTCTTCGGGATGCTCGTCGTCCCAGAAGCCCAGGGCCCTCGCGTCTTCGATGCTCACCCACTGGGTGCGCATGACCTCCTGCAGCGCCTCCGACAGCTTGTCGGGCGAGCTCACGTCGAGCGGCAGGTGCGTCCAGGCCTTGGGCTGGCCGCGCAGCTCGCCGAGCGACAAGCCTTCGAGGCGGGTGCTGATGGGCAAGAGCGCAAGCGCCGGCTCTTCACCCAGTTCGAAGCCCAGCTCGACCGGGCACATGGTGGTGCGGCCCGGCGTGGCCGGCAGCACGCGGCGGCCGGTGTCGGAAAAGAAGATCGCGTTGATCAGCTCTGACTTGCCGCGCGAGAACTCGGCGACGAAGGCCACCACGAGCTTCTCGCCGGACAGGCGACGGCGCAGCGCGTCGAGGGATTCATGCGCGGATTCGTCGGCGACGTCGTGCTCGACGAGGAAGCGGCTGTACTCGTCCAAGCGGGCGCCGAGCACCGCACGCCACTGGGAAAGTTCGTCGAGACTGCTTGCGAATGAGGTCGCCATCGGGGGTGGTCGCGAGCCACGCAAAAGAGCGTGGGGCATGGTAGCTCAGTGTGCTTTTGACGCAGCGCAACGGAAACAACTCGTTGCCCGGGGTGGTGACGAGATGTGAGGTTTTTGGCGCTTTGTCAAAGCGCTTCGCGCACCCTCTCAGCGACGCTGGCAATGCGGGCAGAAGAAGGTGGAGCGCTGGCCCTGCACGATGCGGCGGATGGGCGTGCCGCACGCGAGGCACGGCAGGCCTTCGCGTCCGTATACCTGCGCCTGGAGCTGGAAGGCACCGGCCATGCCATGGGCATCGCGGAAGTCGCGCAGCGTCGAGCCGCCCAGGGCCAGCGCGCGCGCCAGCGTGTTGCGCACGGCCATGGCGAGCCGCTCGCTGCGCGGCCGGCTGAGGGTGTCGCTGCGCGTGCGTGGGTCGATGCCCGCATGGAAGAGCGCCTCGCAGGCGTAGATGTTGCCGGCGCCCACGACGATGTCGCCGGCGAGCAAGGCGGTCTTCACGGCCACACGCCGGCGCTTCAGCGCGGCATGCAGGTAGGTGCCGTTGAAGGCCGCGTCGAAAGGCTCCACGCCGAGGCCGGCGAGCAACTGCGCCGCCATGCCGCCGTCCAGGCCCGGCGACCACACGACGGCACCGAAGCGACGAGGGTCGGTGAGGCGCAGGATGCCGCGCGTGGTCGCGAGGTCGAAGTGATCGTGCGCGCCATGCGGCGGGGCCGCGTCCTGGAAGGCGAGCGACCCCGACATGCCCAGGTGCATCAGCAGGCCTCCGCGGGTGAGCGGCAGCCACAGGTACTTGCCGCGCCGGCTCGCATCGCCCACCGTCTGGCCGACGAGCGCGCCAGGCTCGCACCCGAGCGGCCAACGCAGCGGCTTGCCCACGCGCACGGCCACGACCCGGGCCCCTGCGATGCGGTGGGCAAAACTCTGGCGCGTGACCTCGACTTCCGGCAACTCGGGCATCCGGGAATTATCACGAGCGAAACGGGTCGGACGAGGCGACAAATCCCCTTCCCGGCGCACCACGCCACCTAGAATCGTTCGAGCCCAAGGAGCCCTGCATGCCGTTCTCCCACCCGTTCCCACGCGCCGGCCTGGCCCTGGCGTGTGCGCTCCTGCTGACACACGGCGCCCAGGCACAGCAGGCGCCGGCCACACCGGCCGACGCGGCCTCGGCGGTCGTCAACAACTCGGCGCTCGACGGCCCGCTCTTCTATCAACTGCTGCGCGGCGAAATGGAGCTGCGCGCGGGACAGACACTCGAAGCGCACAAGTCGCTGCTCGAAGCGGCGCGCCGCACGCGCGACGAAAGCCTCTTCCGCCGCGCGACCGACGTCGCGCTGCAGCAGCGTGCGTTCGACCTGGCGCTGCAGTCGACCCAGGCCTGGCGCGCCAGCCTGCCCGATTCGCTGGACGCTGCGCGCTACCAGCTTCAGTTGCTCATTCATCTCAACCGCTCGGGCGAAGCCGCGGAGCCGCTGCGTACCGTGCTGCGCCTGACGCCCCCGGCCGAGCGGGCAGGCGTGATCCTCGCGCTGCCAAGGTTCTTCGAACGGGTCGGCGACAAGTCGCAGGTTGCCAAGCGGATCGAGCAGCTGCTGCAACCCTCCCTCAACAGTGCCGACACCCGCGTGCCCGCGCAAGTGGCGATCGGCGGCGTGTGGCTCGGCGCCGGCGAGCCCGCGCGCGCCCACGAGCTCGCGAAGGCTGCGCACGCACAGGACCCGGCCTCGGAGCTGCCGGCGCTGCTGGCCCTCGAACTCATGGGCCGGCAGCCGGCGGCCGAGAGCATCGTGCAGTCGCACCTGCAGGCCAAGCCGGCGAGCAACGTGATCCGCATGATGTACTCGCGCGTGCTGAACGGCAGCCAGCGCTATGCCGAAGCGGTGCCGCAGCTCGAAGCCGTCACGCGGAGCGACAACGCGCCGGTCGGGGCGTGGCTCATGCTCGGTGCCCTGCACCTCGAACTCAAGCACCCGCGGGAGGCCACCGCCGCGTTGCAGCAGTTCGTGCAACGCATCCAGGCACTGCCACTCGCATCGGCCGCGGATGACGACGACACCATCGTCGCATCGCCCGACCGGGGCCTCACGCAAGCCTATCTGCTCCTGTCTCGTGCCGCCGAACAGCAGCGCGACTACCCGGCCGCGGAGGCCTGGCTCGCCAAGGTCACCGAATCCCAGAACTCGCTCGACGTGCAGTCCCACCGCGCCACGCTGCTGGCCAAGCAGGGCAAGGTGAGGGAAGCCCGCGAACTCATCCGTGGCGTGCCAGAGAAGAGTCCCGACGACACGCGCGCCAAGCTGCTGGCCGAGGCGCAGATGCTGCGCGAGGTCAAGCAGTGGGAAGAGGCGAACACCGTGCTCGCCCTGGCGAACCAGACCTTCCCCGACGACCCCGACCTGCTCTACGAGCAGTCGATGATGGTCGAGAAGCTCAACCGCATCGACGAGATGGAGCGCCTGCTGCGCAAGGTCATCCAGCTCAAGCCCAACCACCACCACGCCTACAACGCCCTGGGCTATTCGCTGGCCGAGCGCAACATGCGCCTGCCGGAAGCGCGCGAGCTCATCAAGAAGGCGCTCGACCTCGCACCGGGCGAGCCCTTCATCACCGACAGCCTGGGCTGGGTCGAGTACCGGCTCGGCAACCGCGAGGAAGCGCTGCGCCTCCTGCAGCAGGCCTACAGGTCGCGGCCCGACGTCGAGATCGGCGCGCACCTGGGCGAGGTGCTCTGGATGAGCGGCCAGCGCGAGGAGGCCAGGCGCGTGCTGCGCGAATCACGCAACCGCGACGAGAGCAACGAGGTGCTGAAGGAAACGCTGGCCCGCCTGCGGGTGGACCTGTGATGCGCCTCGCGGGGGCCTGCGCGCTCGCAGGCGCATTGCTTGCCGGCTGCAGCACCATCGGCCAGCAGGCGCCGGCCGGAAGCGCCACGCTGACCGGCAAGATCTCGGTGCGGGTCGACGCGACCCCCAGCACACCCTCGCGCAGCGAAAGCGGCAATTTCGAGCTCAAGGGCACGCCCGAGGCCGGCCAGCTCAACCTGTCGACCCCGCTCGGGACCGTGCTCGCCCAAGCGCGGTGGGCCGGCCAGCAAGCCTGGCTGGCGACGTCGCAGGGCGAGACCGCGTATCCCGACCTCGACACCCTGACGCACGAAATGCTCGGCGAACGCCTGCCCATCGCCGCCCTCTTCGACTGGCTGCGCGGCCGGCCCTGGCCCGGCGCGGCCAGCCGCAGCATCGAGGGCGGCTTCGAGCAGCTCGGGTGGACCATCGACCTCGCGCGCTTCGGCGACGGCTGGATCGCCGCGCGCCGTGCCCAGCCGCCGGCCGTGCTCGTGCGGGCACGGGTCGACGCGTCCTGACCATGGCGCTGACCGCCCTGTACGAGGTCGCCGCGCCGGCCAAGATCAACCTCTTCCTGCACGTCGTCGGACGGCGGCCGGACGGCTACCACCTGCTGCAGTCGGTCTTCACACTGATCGACTGGGCCGACACGCTGCATTTCGAGCGCCGCACCGACGGCAGGCTCGCGCGCCACGATTTGAGCGCCGCCCTGCCCGCAGACGACCTCTGCCTGCGGGCGGCCCGCGCGCTGCAGCAGGCGTCGGGCACACCCTTCGGCGCCGACATTTCCGTCGACAAGCAGGTGCCCTGGGGCGCCGGCATGGGCGGGGGCAGCTCCGACGCCGCCAGCACGCTGCTGGCGCTGAACCGCCTGTGGGGCCTGAACTGGCCGCTGTCCCGGCTGCTCGACATCGGCCTGGCCCTGGGCGCCGACGTGCCCTTCTTCCTGGGTGGCGACAACGCCTGGGTGGAAGGCATCGGCGAACGGCTCACGCCACTTGCCCTGCCGCGGCAGTGGCTGGCCGTGGTGAAGCCCCCAACGGGCATCGAAACCCGCGCCATTTTCACGAGCCCACTGTTGGCCCGGAATACCGAAGCTGCTATAGTCGCGGGCTTCCTTGTGGACGCTGGCATTGACGCCCTGCTACGCGGCTTCGGTCACAACGACCTGCAGCCCCCCGCCGAGCACCATTGCCCCGATGTGGCGCAAGCCGCTTCGCTGCTCAAGGCCCGCTTCGGCAACAGCCGCATGACGGGCTCCGGCAGTGCAGTGTTTGCAAGGGCCGGTACGGAGGCCTCACCCATGGCGACGCTTCCGGCGGATCTTCCGCCGGGCTGGGTAGGGCGGATGTGCCGCAGTCTGGAGCAGCATCCCTTGAAGGGCTGGGCACCAGGCTGACGCAAGTTGATGGTGGGCTGCGCAAGCAGTCAACCGGTGTAGGGGAGTCGCCAAGTTGGTTAAGGCATCGGATTTTGATTCCGACATGCGAGGGTTCGAGTCCTTCCTCCCCTGCCAAATGTTTGTTTGATTCCCGGTGCCGCGGGCATGATCCTGGCGGCACGCCGGGGCTGATGTGCAAGGGCGCCGCTGACCATGGCGACGACCCAATGAGCCTCGACGGAGGGAACGTGCTTTTCAACACCGTGCTGTTCACCGGGAATGCGAATCCGGCGCTTGCGCAGGAGATCGCCGGCAACCTCGGCATCGAACTCGGCAAGGCCCGCGTGGGCCGCTTCTCCGACGGCGAAGTCGACGTCGAGATCCAGCAGAACGTCCGCGCACGCGACATCTTCATCGTCCAGCCCACCTGCGCGCCGACGAACGAAAACCTGATGGAGTTGTGCATCATGGTCGACGCGCTCAAGCGCGCCTCGGCCCGGCGCGTGACGGCGGTGATTCCCTACTTCGGCTACGCCCGCCAGGACCGCCGCCCGCGCTCGACCCGTGTGCCCATCAGCGCCAAGGTCGTGGCCAACATGCTGGAAGCGGTGGGCGTCGAGCGTCTGCTCACCATGGACCTGCACGCCGACCAGATCCAGGGTTTCTTCAACATTCCCGTCGACAACATCTACGCCTCGCCGGTGCTGCTGTCGGACCTGCAGAACAAGCGCTACCGCGACCTGGTGGTCGTGTCGCCCGACGTGGGCGGCGTGGTGCGCGCGCGCGCACTGGCCAAGCAGCTCGGCTGCGAGCTGGCGATCATCGACAAGCGCCGGCCCAAGGCCAACGTGTCGGAAGTGATGCACGTGATCGGCGAGATCGAAGGCCGCAACTGCGTGATCATGGACGACATGATCGACACCGCCGGCACGCTCGTGAAGGCGGCCGACGTGCTCAAGGAGCGCGGCGCGAAGAACGTCTACGCGTACTGCACGCACGCCGTGTTCTCGGGCCCGGCGATCGAACGCATCAAGTCCTCGCAGCTCGACGAGGTCGTGATCACCAACACCATTCCGCTCAGCGACGACGGCAAGAAGTGCGACAAGGTGCGCCAGTTGTCCGTCGCGTTCCTGTTCGCCGAGACGATCCGCCGCATTTCGGATGGCGAGTCGGTGACGTCGCTGTTCGCCGAGCAGAACAATAACTTCTAGAGAGCAGTAGCGGGCTCCTTGCGGAGCCCTTCCCAGCGGCGGGCCCTTTCGGCCCGTCTAACCCCGAGGAGCCTGGTCGCGGGCCCTCATCCAGTATTGGAGCCATCATGAAATTCGTCGCTTTCGAGCGCACCAAGCAGGGGACCGGAGCGAGCCGCCGCCTGCGCAACGCCGACAAGGTGCCCGGCATCGTCTACGGGGCGGGTACGCCCACGATGATCGAACTCGATCACAACGCCCTCTTCCACGCGCTGAAGAAGGAAGCCTTCCACTCGACCATCCTCGACATGGAACTGGCCGGCAAGACCCAGCAGGTCCTGCTGCGCGACTACCAGCTTCACCCCTTCCGCCAGATCGTGCTCCACGTCGACTTCCAGCGTGTCGACAGCACCACCAAGATCACCAAGAAGATTCCGCTGCACTTCGTGAACGAGGAAAACTCGCCGGCCGTGAAGACCGACAAGTGCCTGGTCAACCACGTCGTGACCGAACTGCGCGTCCAGTGCCTGGCCTCGGCCCTGCCGGAGCACATCACCATCGACCTGAGCGAGCTGACAAAGGGCCAGGCCCTGCACGTGAGCGACCTCAAGCTGCCCGCCGGCATCACCGTCGTGACGCAGGGCAAGCCGAACCCGGTGATCGTGTCGACCTCGGTTCCGGTGGAAGAGGAAGAAGCCGCGCCGGCGGTCCAGGTGGCGGCCGCACCGGCCCCCAAGGCCAAGAAGAGCGAGAAGCAGAACAAGAAGTAAAGCCTTGCTGCAGGCCACGAAGCCCCGCCCAGCGGGGCTTTTTTTCGCCTGTCGCTCGGCCGCCCCTCCTTTGGACGACACCCCTCCACCGCAAGCGGGATCGCATCGCATGGCCCGCTCTGGATAATCCGCCCCATCATGATTCGACTGCTGGTAGGCCTGGGCAACCCGGGCACGGAATACGAAGCCACCAACCACAACGCCGGCTTCTGGTGGGTCGACGCCGTGGCGCGCGAGCTCAAGGCGACGCTCGTGCCCGAGCGCAGCTACCACGGCCTCGTGGCACGGGTGAACCGGCCGGGCGACCAGGGCCCCTTGTGGCTGCTGGAGCCCCAGACCTACATGAACCTGTCGGGCAAGTCGGTGGCAGCGCTGGCGCGCTTCTTCAAGATCGCGCCGCACGAGATCCTGGTCGCGCACGACGAACTCGACCTGCTGCCCGGCCAGATGAAGATCAAGCGCGGCGGGGGCCACGCCGGGCACAACGGCCTGCGCGACATCCACGCGCAACTGGGCTCGAACGACTACTGGCGCCTGCGGCTGGGCATCGGCCACCCGGGCGTGAAGGCCGAAGTGGCCGACTACGTGCTGCGCAAGCCCAAGCCGGAAGCGCGCGACGCAATCCACGACTGCATCCACAAGACCTTGCCGGCGCTCGACCTGCTGCTGGCCGGCGACATGGAGCGCGCCACGATGAAGATCAACGCCAAGCCGCCGCGGCCCAAGCCGCCACGGCCTGAAGGCCTGCCACCCGACACCTCGAAGCCATGAGAACCTTGCTCCTGCTGCTCGCCTTCATCAGCGCTTCGGCACACGCCCAGGCGGTCTATCGCTGCGGGGCCGATGGACGCAGCTACTCGCACACCCCCTGCTCGCAAGGCCGCAGCATCGAAGTGAACGACGAACGCAGCGCGCAGCAGCGCCGCGAGGCGAGCGACGTCGCCGCGCGCGAGCGTGGGCTGGCCGATTCGCTGGAGCAGGACCGCCTCGCGCGGGAGTCGCAGCCACGCCCCGGGGCAGCCAGGATCGACGGCCGTGTCGGCAACGCCCGGCTGGCGCAGGTGGCCGAACCCTTGCCGACGAACGGCAAGACGAAGACCAAAGCGAAGACGAAGCGAGCGCAGCACGCTGACCGCCGCCGGGCGGCCTCCGCCACCCGCTCCTAGGACGTGCTGGCGGCCTGCAGGCGCCGGTACTTGTCCCACAGCGACTCTTTCGACTCGATGTGGTTCGGGTCCACAGGAATGCACGCCACCGGGCACACCTGCACGCACTGCGGCTCGTCGAAGTGGCCCACGCACTCGGTGCAGCGCTTGGGGTCGATCTGGTAGATCACCGGGCCGAGCGAGATGGCCTGGTTCGGGCACTCGGGCTCGCACACGTCGCAGTTGATGCAATCGTCGGTGATGAGGAGCGCCATGGCGGGTACTGCAGGTGAATGGAAACCGGCGGCTCAGGTCTTGGCGCTGACGCGCGCCTTGAGTCGCTTGAGCACCGAGGGTGACACGAACTTGGAAACATCACCCTTCAAGGTGGCAATCTCGCGCACGAAGGTGCCCGAGACGAACTGGAACTGATCGCTGGGCGTCAGGAACACGGTTTCGACCTTGGGCATCAGGTGGCGGTTCATGCCGGCCATCTGGAATTCGTACTCGAAGTCGCTCACGGCCCGCAGGCCGCGCACCACCACCTTGCCGCCGTGGTGGGTGACGAAGTCGCTCAGGAGGCCGTCGAACGCGATGACCTCGACGTTGGGATAGTGCGCGGCGAGCTCGGTGGCGATCTCCAGGCGCTCGTCGAGCGAGAACATCGTCTTCTTGTGGTGGCCGGCCGCCACCGCCAGGATCAGGCGCTCGAAGAGCGTGCTGGCCCGGTGCATCAGGTCTTCGTGCCCGAGGGTCATGGGGTCGAAGGTCCCGGGGTAGACGGCGGTGAGGCGGGTGGCAGACGTCAAGGCGCTTCCTTCCGAGGCGTGCGTTTTCGCGAGGGTCCGGGCAGTTTAGCCGGGCACACCCCGTTGTATCAGGTGGTAATGCACGGCGCCGGCCTTGCCATGTCGGTGCAGGCGCAAGCCCGGATCCAGTGCAGCCTGATCGAACGCACGATCGGCTTCCAGGTAGATGAAGCCATCGGGCACCACCAGGCGCGCGGCGGCTTTCAGGGCGGGTTCGAAGACGTTGGCGTCGAACGGTGGGTCGATGAAGACGAGTTCGAACCGGTCGGGCGCACTGCGCGCCATCCACGCGAGCGCGTCGGCCGTCTCGATGCGCACCGTCTCGGCCTTCAGGCGCTGTTGCACGGCGCGCAGGCCCTGTGCGAGCCGCGCGTCACGCTCGACCAGCACCACTTCGCCCGCCCCGCGCGATGCGGCCTCGAAGCCCAATGCGCCGCTGCCCGCATACACGTCGAGGCAGCGCCAGCCCTCGAGATCCTGGCCGAGCCAGTTGAAGAGTGTCTCGCGTACACGGTCAGGCGTCGGCCGCAGGCCCGGCGCGTCGGCCACCGGCAGCTTGCTGCGCTTCCACTGCCCGCCGATGATGCGCACCTCGTGAGGTGCCTTGGCCGGCTTCACAGGCGGACGGGAATCCCGCGTTGCGCCATCAGCGCCTTCGCCTCGCCGACCGTGTGCTGGCCGTAGTGGAAGATGCTCGCCGCGAGCACCGCATCGGCATGGCCCTGCTGCACGCCTTCCACCAGGTGCTCCAGGTTGCCGACGCCGCCCGAGGCGATCACCGGCACCTCGACCGCGTCGCTCACCGCGCGGGTCAGCGGCAGGTTGAAGCCGATCTTGGTGCCGTCACGGTCCATGCTCGTGAGCAGGATCTCGCCGGCACCGTGGGCGACCATCGTCTTCGCCCACTCGACCGCATCGAGGCCGGTGTTGCGGCGGCCGCCATGGGTGTAGACGTCCCAGCCGGACCCGTCTTCGCGGCCCTTGGCATCGATGGCGACGACGATGCACTGCGCACCGTACTTGTCGGACGCATCGCGGATCACCTGCGGGTTGGCCACCGCGGCGGAGTTGAAGCTGACCTTGTCGGCCCCGGCGTTGAGCAGGCGCCGCACGTCGTCGACGGTGCGCACGCCGCCGCCCACGGTCAGCGGGATGAACACTTCGGAGGCCACCGCCTCGATCATGTGCAGGATCAGGTCGCGGTCGTCGCTGGTGGCCGTGATGTCGAGGAAGGTGAGCTCGTCGGCGCCCTGATCGTTGTAGCGGGCCGCGATCTCCACCGGGTCGCCGGCATCGCGCAGTTCGACGAAGTTGACGCCCTTGACGACCCGGCCTCCGGTGACGTCGAGGCAGGGGATGATGCGTTTGGCGAGCATGAAGTCTCAGTCGCCGTTGAGTTCGTCGGCGCGTTTCTGGGCCGCGGCGAAATCGAGCGCCCCGGTGTAGATGGCCCGCCCGCAGATGACGCCTTCGACGCCCTCTTCTTCCACGGCACAGAGCTTCTCGATGTCGGCGATGTTGGACAGGCCGCCCGAGGCGATCACCGGGATCGACAGCGCCTGCGCGAGCTTCACCGTCGCATCGATGTTGATGCCCGACAGCATGCCGTCGCGGCCGATGTCGGTGTAGATCACGCCCTCGACGCCGTAGTCCTCGAACTTCTTCGCAAGATCGATCACCTCGTGGCCGGTGAGCTTGCTCCAGCCGTCGGTCGCAACCTTGCCGTCTTTGGCGTCGAGGCCCACGATGATGTGGCCACCGAAGGCGCTGCAGGCGTCCTTCAGGAAGCCGGGGCTCTTCACGGCGGCGGTGCCGATGATGATGAAGCTCAGGCCGTCGTCGAGGTAGCGCTCGATGGTGTCGAGGTCGCGGATGCCACCGCCGAGCTGCACCGGGATCTCGTCGCCCACCTCGGCCAGGATCGCCTTGATGGCCGGTTCGTTGACCGGCTTGCCGGCAAAGGCGCCGTTCAGGTCGACCAGGTGCAAGCGCCGCGCCCCCGCATCGACCCAGCGCCGCGCCATCGCAGCCGGGTCTTCGCCGAAGGTCGTGGACTCAGCCATGTCGCCCTGTTTCAGGCGCACACATTGGCCGTCTTTCAGGTCAATCGCAGGTATCAGCAACATGGCCGAAGGCAGTGGTGGAGGAGGAGGAGGAAGGAGGGGTGCCTGAGGGTGTATCGCAGATGACGCCGGGCAGCGGATCAGGGGTTCCAGTGAAGGAAGTTGCGGTACAGCGCGAGACCGTGCTCAGCGCTTTTCTCAGGGTGGAACTGGGTGGCGAAAATGTTATCGCGTGCCACGGCGCTGGTAAAGCGCAGGCCGTACTCGGTTTCGCCGACGCTGTGGCGCGGGTCCGACGGGCGGGCGTAGTAGCTGTGCAGGAAATAGAAGTAGGCGCGGTCGGGCACCCCGGCCCACATCGGGTGCGGCCGCGCCTGGATCACCTCGTTCCAGCCCATCTGCGGCACCTTGTAGCGGCTGCCGTCGGGCTGGAGCTGGCCCTGCAACTGGAAGCGGATCACCTGGCCGGGGATCAGGCCGAGCCCGTCGCAGGGCCCTTCCTCGCTGCGGTCGAGCAGCATCTGCATGCCCACGCACACGCCCATCAGCGGCTTGCTGGCAGCGGCTTCGAGCACCGCCTCGGTGAGGCCGGCCTCCTGCAGGCCGCGCATGCAGTCATGAATCGCGCCCTGGCCCGGAAGCACGACCCGCTCGGCCGCACGGACAGCCTCCGCGCGCGCACTCACCAGCACGTT
>DASWSY010000025.1:0-10117 GCA_036402415.1 Rhizobacter sp.
GGCGGGAGCTGGAGGTCCACCCACCAGGGTTGTCCGTCCGGCCGGAGGCCGCTGCCGCGCAGTTCGCCACCGACCTCCACGAGGTGGTCTCCGAACCCGCGCGCGTGCAGCAGGCGGGCGATCTGGTCGACGGCGAAGCCCTTGGCGATGGCCGAGAGGTCGAGCGTGGCGCCGCCCGGCTGGCGCAGACGGCCCGCCTGCAGGGTGAGCCGCTGCCAGCCGGCGCGCGCACGCGCGGCGTCGAGCGCTTCGGGCGCGGGCGCGCGCGTCACCGGCCCGGGCGGGCCGAAGCCCCACAGGTTCACCAGCTCCCCGGCTGTCGGGTCGAAGGCGCCGCCGCTCGCACCGGCCACCTGCAGCGCCGCACCCATCACCTGCGAGAACTCCGCCGGCAGCGTGTGCCACTCGCCCGCAGCAGCGCGGTTGAAGCGGCTGATGGCGGAGCCGGTCTCCCACGGGCTCATCTGCGCGACGACGGCCCCGAGCGTCTCCTCGACGGCGCGCTGCAGCGCCGACGCTTTGAGGTGGCGCGGGCCGCTCAGCTTCACGCACCAGGTGGTGCCCATGCTCTGGCCCTGCAGCGTGTGCACGCACGCGCCGAGGGCCGGCGCGTCGGGGGCGATCTGCAACGGCACGATCACGCGCCGTGCGGCGTTCACTGCGGCAGCACTTCCAGCGTGGTGGCGTAGGTGGCGCGGCGCGTGGGCTTGGCCAGCGTGCCGGCCGCGCCACGCGGAGCCTCGGCGCCGCCCATGCCCTCACCGTCTCCGCCAGCACGCGCCGGGGCAGCGTTCAGCCAGTACATGCCGGGGCCGGCCCACTGGATGCTCACCTCGCCCTGCGCATCGGCCGTCAGCTTCTGCTCTTCCAGCTTGTCGCGGTAGCGGATGCCGCCGGGGATGACCGTCACCGTGATGCCGGCCGCCGGCTGACCGTCGAGCAGGAAGCGGAATTTCGCGGTCTCGCCGACGACGAGGTCGTTGGGGTGCGTCACCGGCACGAGCTCGAGCCCGCGCCCGGTCGGCTTGAGCACGCCACCGCTCGGCTTGCCCGAGGTGACGAAGATCTCGTTGCGGCTGATGTTGTGCGAGACGTTGAGCTCGGTGGCGTTGGCCGGAATGTCCTTGGCCAGGCTCTCGGCGCTGCCGCGCACGCGCCGGGTCTCGCCGCCGACCTTGAAGCTCGCGAACATCGCGTCGGCCACGACGGCCATCTTGTAGGTGCCCTTCTGGGCGAGCCTGACGTCGAAGGTGCTGCGGTAGCGACCCGTGCCCTGGTTCTCGGGCTTCACCGTGCTGCCGTCGGGCGCGTGGACGACGAGGTTGTCGAGCCGCATGGCGTTGTGCTCGAAATAGAAGACGTCGTTGGAGATGGCCGCGTCGACGGTGACCCAGGGCTCGTGGCCCGACAGCACGGTGGCCGAGGGCAGCATCCAGCCGCGGTGCGCATGGGCAGCGCCGCCGAACACGAGCGTGGCGGCGAGTGCCAGGGTCTTGAGGGAGTTCAGGTGCTTCATGGGATGTGCGTCCGGTGAGTGGGGTTGCGCTTCAAGGCTTGACGGTGACCGACACCGTGCCGAGCTCGTGCTGACCGCGGGCGCTGGTGGTGGCGGCTGACTTGGGCGGCCAGGCGAAAGGGACCTTCACCAGTTCGCGCCCGCCGACTTCGCGTGCGGCCTCGACCACGAGCTGGTAGTCGCCGGCAGGCAGCTTGTCGAGCGGCGCCTTGCCGCCGGCGAAGCTCACGACGTGCTCGCCCGGCGCGCGCGTCGCACTGCTCAGGCCGTCGGCCGGCAGCGTGAGCTCGCGGCCGGTCTTGCGCCACCAGGCGCGCATGTCCTTCAGCCACTTCGTGCCCTCGTTGTTCTTGTTCCTGATCTCGTACCAGACCGCCAGGTTGCCGGCCACGCCCTGGTCGGCCTTCTCGATCCAGACGGCGACATAGGGACGGTGGTACTCGGCGACGGTCAGGCGCGGGATCTCCAGCTTGAGCTGCAGGTCGGCCGCCATCAGCGGCGTGGCGCCCAGGGCAGCGGCAGCGCCCAGGGCCATGGAGGTGCGGTAGTGCATGGTGGTGGGTCCTACAAGAGGTGAGGGGAAGAAGCGTCAGTGGATGAAGAGGATCGCCAGCAGGAGCGGGATCACCAGCCCGGCGCCGACCACCGGCCAGGTGGTGGGCCGGTTGCCGGCGTGCATCTTCAGGATGAAGAGCCCGGTGATGGAGAACACCACGCAGGCGAGCGAGAAGACGTCGAGGAACCAGCTCCAGGCACGCCCGGTGTGGCGGCCCTTGTGCAGGTCGTTGAAGTACGACACCCAGCCGCGGTCGGTGCGCTCGTATTCCACGCGGCCGGCCTCGCGGTCGATGCGCAGCCAGGCATCGCCGCCAGGGCGTGGCAGCGAGAGATAGACCTCCTCGGGCGACCACTCGGCATCGCGTGCGTCGAGCGGCAGCTCGAGCGTGTCGGCCAGCCACGCGCGCAGAGGCGCCGGCAGCGGGCCCGTCGCCTTGTCGCCCTGCGGCAGGCCCGCGTCGCGCAGCAGCGCCGCCATCGCCGGCGGCAGCGTCTGCGTGAGCGTGGTCACCTCGGGCGTGGCGCCGATGCGCCCGGCGTTGTTGAGCGTGATGCCGGTGATGGCGAAGAGCAGCATGCCGACCAGGCACAGGGCCGAGCTGATCCAGTGCCACTGGTGCAGGGTCTTGAGCCAGTAGGCCCGGCGGCCGCCATGGGACGCAGCGGCGCTGCTCATACCTCGCTCCACATGCGCAGGAGGTTGTGGTAGTTGCCGGTCAGCGACACCAGCTCGGCGGTGTCGCCGTGCTGCTCGCGCAGGCGCTGGATCGACTGGTCCATCTCGAAGAGCAGGCTGCGCTGCGCGTCGTGGCGCACCATGCTCTGGATCCAGAAGAAGGAGCAGGTGCGCACGCCGCGCGTCACCGGCGTCACCCGGTGCAGGCTGGTCGAGGGGTAGAGGATGGCGTCGCCCGCAGGCAGCTTGACCTCATGCGCGCCGTAGGTGTCCATCACCTCCAGCTCGCCGCCCTCGTAGTCGTCCGGGTCGCACAGGAAGACCGTGCACGACAGGTCGGTGCGCAGCTTGAGACTGGTGCCGGGCAGGCCACGCACCGCGCCGTCGACGTGCAGGCCGTAGTGCTCGCCGCCTTCGTAGCGGTTGAAGAGAGGCGGCACGTAACGCAGCGGCAGCGCGGCCGACATGAAGAGCGGCTGCGCCTCCAGCGCCGCCAGGATGACGGCGCCCAGGCGGCGCGTCAGCTCCCCGGATTCCGGCAGTTGCCGGTTGTGCTTGACCTGCGCGCCTTGCGGCCCGACGGTGGCGCGGCCGTCGTTCCACTCGGCGGTGTCGATGGTGCGCCGGAGGTCGGCGACCTGCTCCGGCGTGAGCACGCCGGGCACGTGAAGCAGCATGGTGGCTCCCGTCTGCGTTGAAGGCCGGCGCGCGCCGGTCAGTACTTGAAGTTGGCGGTGAGCAGCGCGTTGCGTGCCTCGCCGGGCTTGTAGCGCGAGCCGCCGTTGTTGACCTGCACGATGTGCGCCTTGTCGAACACGTTGTTCAGGTTGAACTGCAGCGAGAGGCTCTTGCTGAACTCGTAGATCGCCATCGCATCCGCCAGCCAGTAGTCCGGCGCGTTGAGCAGGCCCGTGGTCGGCGGCGGGTTGACGTTGCTGCTGCGCGCCACCGTGTCGACGTAGCGCACGCCGCCGCCGAGGGTCAGGCCCATCGGCAGCCTGTAGGTCATCCAGGAGCTGAAGGTGGTCTTGGGCGAGAAGACGATCAGGCCGCCGCTGTTGGTGGGCGTGCCCTTGACGATCTTCGGGTCCATCAGCGCGAGGCCGGCGGCCACGTTGAGGGCCGGCGTGAGCTGGCCCACCAGGCCAAGCTCCAGGCCATCGACGCGGCGCTTGCCCACCTGCGCATAGGTGGCGGGCGTGCCGCCGTCGGAGACCAGCTCGTTCAGGTTCTCGGACCGGTAGACCGCGGCGGTGGCCGAGAGCCTGTTGTCGTAGAGCTCCCACTTGGTGCCGATCTCCAGGTTGCGCGCTTCCTGCGGCTCCATGCCGGCGTTGGCCTGGTTCGGGGTGGCGCCCTGCGCCACCAGCGTGAAGTTCGCGCCGCCCGGCGGCTGGTAGGCATTCGCCGCGGTGATGTAGACGCTGCCGTCGCGGGTGGGCTTGAAGAGCGCGCCGACCTTCCAGCTCACGAGGTTGCCGCTGTCGGCGACCGGCGCGTTCTGGGTCGTGAGGCCGGTGGCCGTGGCGTAGGTCGCGCCGTTGGTCTCGGTGCGGTACTTCTCCAGGCGCAGGCCGCCGTTGATCTTGAGCGCCTCGGTGATCGTGAGCGTGTCGAAGGCGTAGAGCGCGGCGCTCAGCGTGCTGCCGAGCGTGTAGGCACCCGTGTTGAACGGGGGCACGAACACGTCGCCGGTGCTCGGGTCGTAGAGGTTCGCCGGGTCCTGCGTCGCGCCGAAGGGCAGCGACAGGTTGGCCTGGCGCTGGCGCTCGTAGATGAACTCGATGCCCGAGGACAGCTCGTGCTTCACGCCACCGGTGTGGAACTCGGTCGCGAGGTTGGTCTGGTTGGTGAGGATGTTGTTGGTCTGCTCGCGGCCCTGGCGGCTGCGCGCGACGGTCCACGTGGCCGGATCGCCCGGCGTGGCCTGGGTGACGGCGTTGATGCCGGTCAGCACGTAGTTCTGCTCGGTGTGGCCCAGGCGCGTGGTGTTGCGCAGCACCGTGCCCGGCTTGAACTCATGCTCGACCTTCGAGGTGAACATGTGCAGCTTCACCTTGTCGAAGTCGTCGAGCGAGCCGTAGTAGTTCTCGCTGTCGGGTGCGGCGCCGGGCGTCAGCGTGCCATACAGATAACCCGGCAGGCCGAAGGTCGACACGCCGCCATCCGGCCGGTTGTTCTGGTCGATGTAGAGGTAGTTGAAGGTCGCGCGCGTGGGCGTGCCCAGGCCGAAGGCCAGCGAGGGTGCGAAGCCGAAACGCTTGCTCTTCACGTCGTCGCGGCCGGGCGTGCCGTAGTCCTGCGCCATCACGTTCAGGCGCAGCGCCGAGCCGGGGATGCCCAGCTCCAGCGGGCGGTTCAGGTCGGCCGTCGCACGCACCCGGCTCGCGGTGCCCAGCGACACGCTGCCCTGGTTGAAGGCCTCGAGGCCCGCCGTCTTGGAGACCAGGTTCACATAGCCCGAGGCCGCACCGCGGCCGTTGTCGGAGCCCGACGGCCCCTTCACCACCTCGATCTGTTCCAGGTTGAAGGTGTCGCGCGAGATGGTGCCGAGGTCGCGGATGCCGTCGACGAAGATGCTGTTGGTGGTGTCGAAACCGCGCATGAAGATCGAGTCGCCGGTCTGCGTGTTGCCGTTCTCGCCCATCTGCAGCGTGATGCCCGGCGTGTTGCGCAGCGCCTCGGCGAGCGAGGTGGCCACCTGCTGCTGCAGGATGTCCTTCTTGATGACGGTGATGGTCTGCGGCGTGTCGACCAGCGGTTGCGTGAACTTGGGGCTGGCGACCGTGTCGGCCTTGTAGTCGGGGCCGGTGGGCACGGTGGCCTTGGCGCGCACCGGCGGCAACGTGACTTCGACCGGGGCCGAGGGCTTGGGCGCGTCGGCCGGGGCAGGGGTGGTCTGCGCCGCGACGGGCAGGGCGACGGCCATCAGGCCGATGGCGGCGGGGTGGGTCAGGACGGACGCGCGCGGTGCCGCGTGCTTGCGGCTCTTGATGTAGGCCAAGGGGTGCTCCAGAGGTGATGGCGGGTGAGGCTCTCTGGCTGGCTCGCGCGCACGGCGGCGCGCACCCTGGCTGGCGCGAAAGAGGGGAACGGGTGTCGCCGCCTTGCGGCGGCGGCTTACTTCGTGAGGATGAGCTTGCCGAGCGAGGTCTCGCGCAGGCGGTAGATGGCGCCGTGGTGCTCGATCAGCACCTCCTTCGCATCGCCGAGCAACTGGCGGCTGGAGATGCGGTGGTCGGCGAGCGCCGGCATGAGGGCTTGCGGCGCGTGCACCGGGGGCTCGGTGGACGTCGGAGGTGGCGAGAGGTTCATGGTGTCTCGGGCTCGCTGATGAAGCCGACCTTGGTCAAGCCGGCCTTCGACGCGTCGGCGAGCGTCTGGGCCACGGAGCGGTAGGGCACGGCCTGGTCGGCCTTGAGGTGCACCTCGGGCTGCGGGTTCTTGCGGCTCTCGAGGGTAAAGCGGCGCGCCGCTTCGGCGCGGTCGACCGGCTCTCCGTTCCAGAAGAGGCCACCGCCCGCATCGATGGCGAACTCGACCTTCTCGGCCTGCGTGACGTTGGGCTGCGAGCTGGCCTTGGGCAGCTCCAGCTTCACCGCCTGGGTCAGCAGCGGCGCGGTCACGATGAAGATCACCAGCAGCACCAGCATCACGTCGATCAGGGGCACCATGTTGATCTCGGCCATGGGCGCGCCGGCGCTGCGGTTGTCGAAACTTGCGAAGGCCATGCCGTGCTCCTCAGGCTGCGCGGGTCTGGGCGGCGGCGGCCGGCATGCCACCGGGGCTGCGCAGCGGGACGACGTCGCCCGACAAAGGCTGGCCCATCGACACGAAGGTGTGCAGCTCGTAGGCGAAGGCGTCGAGCTTGGAGAGGATCACGCGGTTGGAGCGCGTGAGCCAGTTGTAGCCCATCACCGCAGGGATCGCGACCGCAAGGCCGAGGCCCGTCATGATCAGCGCCTCGCCCACCGGGCCGGCCACCTTGTCGAGCGTGCCGGCGCCGCTCATGCCGATGGCCACCAGCGCGTGGTACACGCCCCAGACGGTGCCGAAGAGGCCGACGAAGGGCGCAGTCGCGCCGACGGTGGCGAGCATGGCCAGGCCGTTTTCCAGGCGCGTGGTTTCCTCGTCGAGCACCTTCTTGATGGTGCGGGTGACGAAGTCGCCGGCCGAACCGGCTTCTTCGAGCTTGGCCGCGCCGTACTTGGCGTGGTGGGCGCGCGCGCTCATCGCGTGGCTGGTCAGGTGCGAGAAGGGATCGTGGGCGCCGTGCGTCACGATCTCGGAGGCCACGGCGTCGAGCGAGGTGGCATTCCAGAAGAACGACAGGAACTGCTCGCTGCGCTTCTTGCGGGCGAGCAGGGTCAGGCCCTTGATGACGATGATGGCCCAGGAGACCACCGACATCAGCACCAGGACGACGAGCAAGGTCTTGCCGACCACGTCGCTCTGCGCGATGAAATGGGCGAAGCCCAGCGAGGTGTCTGCGTTCACGGTCATCTCTCCAGCTCAAAAGGAAACGGGATGCGCGCCCAGCCTGCGGTGGGCACGCCGTTGTGGATGTAGGGCTTGAAGCGCGCCTTCCGGGCGGCGACAACGGCCGCCTCGTCCAGCCGCGGGAACCCGGCCGACTTCTCCACCAGCACCTGGCGCGGCAGGCCCTGCTCGTCGATGAAGACCCGCACCATCACCACGCCGGTTTCGCCCAGGCGGACCGACATGCGCGGGTACTGCCCTTCGGGCTTGACCAGGTACTGCACGGCCTCCGGCGGGATGTCGCGTGGCAGAGGCGGTGGCGCGGGTGGAGCCGGCGGCGCGGGTGGGGCCTCCACCACCACGGGCATGGGAGGCGCGGGCACCTCCGGTGCCGGCGGTGCCACGAAGGGCGCTGGCGCCGGCGAGGGCGCGGTGGTGATCAGCTTCGGCGCCGGAGCCTTCATCACCGGCTTCGGCGGCGGCGGTGGTGGTGGAGGCGGCGGGGCGGGCGGTGCCGGTGGCGCGAGCAGGCTCACAAAGATGGGCGCGGCTTCCAGCACCGAAGCGCGCACGGCGGGTACCTGCAGGACGGCGTAGATGCCGCCCACGTGCGCGAGCGCAATGGCGGCGACGACGGCACGGTACTGCGTGCGGCTCAAGCCGTCACGGCGCTGCAGGGGCATGCGCATCGCGGTCTTCGCGAACGCGGCAGGCAGTGCATCTCGGGCAGCGGCGTGTGACATGGAACACGGCAAGTTCGAAGCAGCTGCCGGGGCAGCGGGTGCACAACTGTATCACTAATGAGAACGATTCGTATTTAATACCCGAGCAGCCGCTATGCTCCCGCCCCATGATCAAGATCGTCGTCCGCTGGCTGCTGCTCGCCGCCGCCCTGCTGCTGATCGCCCACATCTACACCGGCGTGACCGTCACCAACTTCACGTCGGCGATGGTCGCGGCCCTGGTCCTGGGCCTGCTCAACGCGCTGCTGCGTCCGCTGCTGGTGCTGTTGACGCTGCCGGTGACCGTGATCACGCTCGGGCTCTTCCTCTTCGTGATCAACGCGCTGATGTTCTATTTCGCGGCCGAGCTCCTCTCCGGCATGTCGGTCGCGAGCTTCGGCGCGGCGCTCATCGGGTCGCTGATCTACAGCGCGTGCGGCGTCATCATCGACGCCGCACTCGAGCGCATCTTCAAGGCTTGAGGGTTCAGGCCGGCGCGGTGGCGTCGGCCTTCAACATCGCCTTGATGCCACGCACCGCCTGGCGGATGCGCGACTCGTTCTCGATCAGCGCGAATCGCACGTGGTCGTCACCATGGTCGCCGAAGCCGATGCCGGGTGACACGCTGACCTTGGCCTTCTCGAGCAGCAGCTTGGCGAATTCGAGCGAGCCCATGGCACGGTAGCGCTCGGGAATCCTGGCCCAGATGTACATCGAGGCCTTGGGGCAGTCCACGTCCCAACCGGCTTCGCGCAGGCCCTTCACCAGCACGTCGCGCCGCTTCTGGTACTGCAGGGCGATGTCTTTCACGCACTGCTGGTCGCCCTCCATCGCCGCGATCGCGGCCACCTGCAGCGGGGTGAAGGTGCCGTAGTCGTGGTAGCTCTTGATGCGCGCGAGCGCCGCCACGAGGTCGCGGTTGCCGACCATGAAGGCGATGCGCCAGCCGGCCATGTTGTAGCTCTTGCTGAGCGTGAAGAACTCGACCGCGATGTCCTTCGCGCCAGGCACCTGCATGATCGAGGGCGCCTTCCAGCCGTCGAACACGATGTCCGCATACGCGAGGTCGTGCACCACGAAGATGTCGTGCTTCTTCGCGAGCGCCACCACCCGCTCGAAGAAGTCGAGCTCCACGCACTGCGCTGTCGGGTTCGACGGAAAGCCCAGCACCATCATCTTGGGCTTGGGGTAGCTGCCGCGGATGGCGCGCTCGAGTTCGGCGAAGAAGTCGACGCCGGGCACCAGAGGCACCGAGCGGATGTCGGCGCCCGCGATCACCGCGCCGTAGATGTGGATGGGGTAGCTCGGGTCGGGCACGAGCACGGTGTCACCGCGGTCGAGCGTGGCGAGCATCAGGTGCGCGAGGCCTTCCTTCGAGCCGATGGTGACGATGGCCTCGTGGTCGGCATCGATCTCGACGCCGTAGCGGTCGCGGTACCAGTGAGAGACGGCCCGGCGCAGGCGCGGGATGCCCTTGCTGGCCGAGTAGCCGTGGGTGTCGGGCCGTTGCGCGACCTCGGTCAGCTTGTCGACGATGTGCTGCGGCGTGGCCCCGTCGGGGTTGCCCATGCTCATGTCGATGATGTCTTCGCCTCTTCGGCGCGCGGCGAGCTTGAGCTCGGCCGTGATGTTGAAGACGTAAGGGGGAAGGCGATCGATGCGCGCGAAGCGGCGCTTGCCTGAAGCAGACATGGAAGTGACTTTCACGTGAGCGCCCGGAACCGTCCGAGCGACGTGCCCCGCGATGTGGCGAGGCCCGCGGATATTAGCGTGAGACCTGGGCGGTCTTCACGCCGGCTCCGCGCACCTCGAAGCGCACGCGCTGGATTTCACGGCCGTCGCGCGCCAGGAGCTGGAGCTCGTGGCGGCCGGGCCACGGCGCCCAGGCGATGCGTGCGCCTTCACCGATGCGCTTGCCGTCGAGCACCCAGATGCCGCGCTCCCCCTCGAAGTGGAGGCGCTGGGCGCGCGGCGGCATGTCGGGGTCGATGGCGAAGAGGCTGCCGTCGCGCGGGCTCGTGATGCCGTAGCGCTGCTGGCGCGCCTGCATCTGGCTGCTCGGCTGCCAGCGGGCCTGCGTGGTGCCGGCGAGGAAGAGCTCGTCGCGCACGGGCTCGGCGCCGCCGGCGATCTGCACCCGTTCGCTGACGACACCTGCCGGCGCGG
>DASWSY010000026.1:0-1833 GCA_036402415.1 Rhizobacter sp.
GAAGGCCATGGCAGCGGCAAGGGCACGGCCTATATCCGTCCGCACGAGCTCGAGATCGTGGACACACCCTCCGAGGGCACCCTCGCGGTGACGCTCTCGCAGGCGCTGACCGTGGGCCCGCAGACGCGCATCGAGTTCAAGCGCCAGGACGACGGCAGCTACGTCGACGTGGAGATGGCGCGCGCCGACTACACCGCATTGCGCGACAAGCTGGGCCTGACGAGCGGCAGCCAGGTGTTCCTCAAGCCGCGGCGCGTGACGCGTTTCCTCGCCGGTGGACAGGGCCCGCAGACCGAGCAGATCGACCCGGCCGCGATGATCTGAGCGGCCGCCTGCGCGGCGCCGGCACGCCGTGCGACGGGGCGATGTCCTACGTGGTATTGCGCAGGCATCCGACACGTCGTCTTCCTGCTGCTTCTACATTGGTTTGAGCGCGTAACAACAAATCTGCGCGGTTCTTCCGATGGAGACAAACCACCATGGCCATGGCTTCAGCACGCGCGTTTCGCGCCGTGGCTGCCCTGCTCGCGAGCGTGGTGCTCGTGGCGTGCGGCGGCAGCAGCGACGACGGGGATGACCCCGGCCGTCATCCGCAACAGCCCCTGGCCACCAGCGGCACACCCACCTGGCAGACGGTCGCCCGCGAAGGGCAGAGCTTCACGCTCGCGTCCACGACGCTGGTGCGTTATGGCGCCGGCTCGAGCTGGGTCGAACGCACGCTGTCGGGCACGGTGAGCTGCTCCAACGCCACCTTCGGGCGCGACCCGGCCTTCGGCGTGGGCAAGACCTGCCAGGTGCAGACCGGCGTGACCGAACCGCCGCCGCCCACTGGCACCTGGACGCGCATCGCGTCGGAAGGGCAATCGTTCAGCGTGAGCGGCACACGCACCGTGCGCTATGGCATCGACACCCGCTGGGTGCAGCGCAGCGTGACCGGCGGCGGCCAGTGCACCAATTCCTTCTTCGGGCGCGACCCGGCCATGGGCTACGGCAAGTTCTGCGAGGTGCAGGAGGCCGCGTCGAACCAGGCCCCGGTCGCGGTGATCGCCACGCCGGCGGCCGGCACGACCTTCCGCGCGGGCACCCAGGTGAACTACAGCGGCAGCGCGAGCGATGTCGAAGACGGCACGCTCCCCGCCTCGCGCCTGACCTGGTGGGTGGAACTGCACCACGACACGCACAGCCACCCATTCGTGCCGCCCACGGCAGGCAGCGGTGGCACGGTCACGATCCCGACGCGGGGCGAGACCTCCGACAACATCTTCTATCGCTTCCACCTGCGGGCGACCGACAGCGCCGGCGCCACGCACGAGGTCACGCGCGACATCGCGCCGCAGAAGGCGCGCCTCACGATCACGAGCGTGCCGGCGGGACTGTCGCTCACGCTCGACGGGCAGCCGGTCAGCGCGCCGGTCACGGTCACCGGCGTGGTGGGCATCGAGCGCGACCTCGGCGCACCCGCCACGCAGGACTTCAACGGCCGGCGCTACCAGTTCTCGGGCTGGAGCGATGGCGGGGCCGCGAGCCACACGATCTCGACACCGGTCAACGACACCACCTACACCGCCACCTACACCGACACCGGACCGGTGGCGAACACGCCGCCCAGCGTGGCGCTCACCGCGCCCGCGAACGGCGCGAGCGGCACCGTGGGCGTGGCGATGTCGCTGTCGGCCTCGGCGAGCGACCCTGACGGCAGCGTCGCCAGCGTCGAGTTCTTCGAAAACGGCGTGCGCATCGGCGCCGCCGACGCCTCCGCGCCCTATGGCGTGTCGTGGACGCCTGCCACCCCCGGCAACCGCACCCTGACCGCACGCGCCACCGACAACCGCG